>JAQUNQ010000040.1 GCA_028717505.1 Candidatus Peribacteraceae bacterium | reverse complement strand
CATGTTTGCCCCGAGGACCTGCGTGAGGAAGAGCGGCCAGACGGAGAACACCATATCCGCTCCCATATCGTGGAGGAAGGAGGCGAGAGCGAAGATACCGACGGTCTTCCGTGGATTGTTCTGAATGATGGGAGGATCTTCCATTGCGGGGACTTTAGCATAGGTGGTGACTCCGTGGCGACCTCCAGCCGACTCCCCTCGTTGCGGTACGTTCACCGCAAAAAATGCAGGGTGGGAATATTTCCACCCTGCATTTCCGGATCCACAGAAATCAGTTTCTGTGCAAGGACCGTGCGTTGCGCCAAAGTATGGGACACTCGCCCTTGCGGCTCAATTGTAGATACTCCTTCGTCCCGGGCTCGGCGGTGCACTTCGGCCAATTTGCGAGATCCTCTTCCGGTGGCACCCATTGCGTCTCCTCGTCGTCGGACCAATCTTCCCATTCGTTCACTCCCTCTCCTTCATACTCCCAGATGTCCGTGCCGCCCTCTTCCGGGAATTCCTCTTCCCACTCTTCCGTTTCAAAGCCCGTGCCGAAGATCTCCTGGATTGCTTCCTCCAAGTCTACCGGCTGCTTCGGGATCTCGAGGTAGACCGGTTTCGGGCGGTGCTGGGTCTTGCCCTCCACGGCGAAGTAGATGCCGTCCTCCGGGAGATCGAGGGAGGCGTAGTACTTGGCGAAGCGGAATTGATCTTCGTTATTCGTGTCCACCTTGATGCGGACGTTCAAGCCATCGAGGTAGTACTCAGAGCCGGTGGCGAGCGTCGGGAGAATGTCTTCCTCCAGCAGGGAGTCCGCGAGCTCCGGCTCAATCTCTGCGATGACATCCACATATGCGGAAAGCGCTTCCGCCCAGAAGTCGGGTTTGAGAGTGAGGAGGTAGGCATGCCCCTCACGGAAGCGCGTATGTTCCATTTGGAAGATGGCATCGAAGATGGTGGTGAAAGATTGCGCGAGTTCCTCGGGGCTCATATCCAGCTCATTCAAGTCGATGAGGCTCTGGAGGGAATCTCCGGATGTCTGCTTCTGGAGCTCAGCCATCATGTCGGTGGAGAGCCATTTCCCTTTCCATGTTTCCACAATGGGAGAGAGGAACTCCTTCAGTGCGGCATCGGTACTGGTGACTTGCAGGTCATTGAGGCGCAGGTAGAGCATTCCCTGGAAAATTTGCATATCCACATCCCCGCGGATGCTTCCCTCGTTGCCGACCTCGGCATTGATCGTGCTATGCAGGAACATCTTCACTTCGTCCGCCTTCTTGCCCTCTGACATGCCGTTGACGGAGCCGCCGATGGTCACCATGCCCTCCTCATCGCCGAGATCGACTTTTGCGAAGAACTTCATGTCGAATTCCTGTGGCTTCCCTTCGGATTGCAGGGAGAGGAAGAGATCGCTCGGGCGCTCGAAGGCAGCGAATGTGCAGAGCGGAGTGAGGACCGCCAGAGAGGCGATCGTCCAGGAGAGGATGTGTCTCTTCATGAGGGAGAGGGGGAATTACCCGCTAGCATACGGAATTTGCATGCCGTTCGACAAGTGATTCGAACAGACGAGCCTGTTTGCTCAGAGGAGGTTCGTCTGGAGATGGTAGTACGGCGGCCGGTCCTTGTAGCGCTTGATGGCCATTTTCATGATCGCTTCGATGAAATCCCCGTAGTCCATCTTCACAAGCTCGGCGCAGGCGGGAATGCAGTCATCGATGTTGATCGAGGGGTTCGGGTTAAGTTCGAGGACGTAGGGGTTCCCCTCAGCATCCGTGCGGATCTCCACTCTGCCGTAGTCATGGCAGTCGAGGATGTTGTAGGTATCGAGTGCGATCTCGGAGATCAGCGCCTCCAGCTTCCGGGGGATGTTCTTCGGCGGGCGCTGCATCTTGATGGCCTTGTAAGCGGGATCCTCCGACCACTTGGCCTGGTACGGGTAGATATGCCAGTAGCCTGCCGGCATGTCCTGGAAGAGCGAGCGGCTGAGCGGGAGAACCTGCAGGTCGTCCTCCTCGTTCCCGATGATCGAAACGTCGTACTCATCTCCCTCGATGTACTCCTCCACGAGCGCGGGACTGCCGATCTTCTTGATGACCTCCTCGAGTTGCCGCTGGAGTTCCTCCTTATTGGTCACTACGGAGTCATTGGTGATGCCGATGGAATTATCCGTGTTCGCCGGCTTCACAATGAGCGGATAGCGCAGGCTCTCGTTGATATCATCATCGAGTGTGTAGGCGTAGTCCCACTTCGGCGTGGGGATGTTGTGGTAGGCGAGGAGCTTCTTCACGCGAATCTTGTCGATGCAGAGGCTCAGGGTGAAGGGGTTGGACCCGGTGTAGGGGATCTGGAGGATATCGAGGATGGAAGCGGCATGGGGCTCCAGGAGGCTCGAATCGTTGATCCGCTCGCAGACATTGAAGACGATATCCACGTCACTCTCCGTGAGGGTATTGATGGCACTGAGGACATCGTTGAAGTCGAAGAAACTCACGCGGTAGCCGCGCTCGGTGAGCGTCTTCTCGATGTTGCGGCCCACAGACATGAGATCCTGCTCAACTTCACTCGTGCCCTGTCCCGCTTCGTAGATGTTGCAGGCGATTCCCACGTGCAGCTCGTGGAGGTCTTTGCCGGCGAACGAGCGCAACTTCTCGATCTTCGCGGCGCCGCGCGTGACGTTGCGGAGGAGAGCGGGCCCCGAGCGTTCCTTGCGGATGGTCCTCCCGACGGAGGAGGAGCTGCGGAAGGGTGACACCTCAATGACGATCTGGTCGAGGACTTTGGCCATTTCCTGCTCTGCCTCCACGACGGATCCTCCCATCACCGTGACCCAGCCGATCGTCTCGAAGCCATCGGGCGGGATGAGCACGCTGTCGCCGACCTGCTTGCCGAGGAAGAGTGAGAGGACACTCGGCTCCTTGCGCACCTGATCCACGCCACGGATCTGGGTGATGATGCCGGAGGTTTCGGGGATGAAGCAGCGTCCGACGATGTGCCCCTTGGGTTCCTTTGCCTGCTGCGTCACGTTCTGGCCGAGGGCGATCTCTGCGCCAGCCTCGATCAGATCGAAGTCATAGATCTTGCACACGTTCTCGTGGATGTACTCCCCGCCCATCCGCGAAGCGACTTCGATCACGCGGATACCATTCCGGGTGAGCTTCGCCTCGACGTGCGCGAGACTGTTCTCCACGCCGAGCACAATGAGTGCCTCCTTGGCTGCGTCCGTGAGTTCCTTCACCTGCACCTCCGGAATGCGCGGCGGGATCTGGTCACCTGTCTCCATAAAGAAGGGCGGGTGCATGGCCATCTTCTCGTGGATGCCCACGATGTGCGGCACGCCATGCTGCGCGTAGCACTCGATGCTGAACTCGTGTCCCTCCACAAATTCCTGGTAGAGGAAGAGGCGCCGGTTATAGCGGTAGATCGGATCGAAGGTGGGCGTGCAATTCTTCAGGAGGTAGCGGTAGGCGTCCTCGGCCTCCTCCTTCGTGTTCACTTGGATGACGAATTGACTGTCCGAGCCGAAGACCGGCTTGATGACTGCCGGGAAGCCGATGGTATCCATCGCTGTTTGCACATCCGCTTTTGTCTTCAGGAGGTGCTGGCGGATATGCGGGAGGCCACACTGCTCGAAGCGCTCCTGCATCTTCGCTTTATCGCGCGTGAGTGTGGCGGTCTCCACGGAATTTCCTTTGAGCTTGCACTCGGCGCAGATCTTCGCGAGCAGGGGGATATCGTCCTCCCAGAAGGTGATGGCGCCATCGATGGTATGTCCATGATTCGCATTGAGGTACGTGCGAACCCCCTCGAGCACTTCGGTGTGATTGTACGTATCCGCGATGATCCAGTCGTCCGCGTACGGCTGCGCCCAGTTCTTCTCGTGATGGACGACAACGATCGTGAGGTTGAGCTTCTTGAGCTTCTGGAAGATAAATTTCTTCTTGTGCGATCCGGTGTTGATGATGAGGAGGGTTTTCTTCTGCTCCGCGTGGGAGTCATCCTTTGGTTCCATGGGAAGAAATGAAGAGGACAAACATGCGATTTCTTTTTGCACTCTAATCTTCTCCCTCGAAGAGGCAAGAGAAAAAATTTTTTTCTCAATGTGCAACGATTACACTGAGAGTATTCCGCTCATCGCTTTCTTTCTCTTCGGCCTCATCTGCATCGCGCTCTTTTTTCTCGTGGTGACGGTCGCGGGCAATCTCTGGACGGGAGTTCCTTCCCTCCCAATTGCCGGCACCACGGCTCGTGCGATGGTTGAGTTTTCCGCTCTGCGCGGCGATGAAACAGTCTATGACCTTGGTGCGGGAGACGGACGCATCCTCCTTGCCGCGAAGCAGATGCACCCGCGGATTCATGCAGCTGGATGGGAGATCCTCCCCACACTCTGGTGCGTCGGCATTCTTCGTCGCTGGTGGTCCGGTCTCCATATTTCTCTGCATCTCGGAGATGCACTGCATCAGGATCTCTCCTCCGTCGATTGCATTTACCTCTATCTTTTTCCTTCTCTCATGAAGAGGCTCGAGGAAAAGTTTGATCATGAATTGAAGCCCGGGACGAAGGTGGTTTCTGCAGTATTCCGTTTCTATCATCATCAACCAGTTGCGCAACGCACAGTGCGATGGCTTGGATCTTCCCAGTTGCTCTGGCTCTACGTGTGGTGAGCGGCAGAGCTTCTCCTCAGCAGCATCATCGCGGTGAGGAGGAGTGCATAGTACGCGAGGACGAGAGGGACATTCACGAATGACGACTGCAGCGAGGCGCCCGGCACGCGCGCGAGCAACTCCGCAACGATGATGATCCACTGTGTGCACATCCAGCCGAGTGCGGCGATGATCTGTCCGGCGAAAAGGGAGAACATGCTCACCATTGTCCCGAGAGCGCCGAAGAGCATGGCAAGGGGGACGGCGGGCGCAGCGAGGAGGTTACTCAGCGGAGCGATGAGAGAGAAGCGGTGGAAGAGGAGTGCAGTGAAGGGGACGGCGGCGATCTGCGCGGAGATCGTCGTCTGCATCGCCTCGCGGATGCCGAGGGCGTGCGGGAGGAACTTCGACCACGATTCCAGGAGAGGGGAGAGCTCCGTGAGTCCCGTGACGGCGAGGAACGAGAGCTGGAAGCTCGCGTCATACCAGAGCTGCTTCGGGTTCCATGCGAGCATGAAGAAGAGTGTCCAGAGGATGAGTAGCCGCTTGTCCGTGAGGCGTCCCGCCTGGAGTGCGACGAGTCCGAGGATGCCCATGATGGCTGCGCGCACGACGGAAGCGCTCGCGCCGACGAAGAGCGTGAAGGCGATGATGGCGGCGACGGAGGGGGCGAAGCGCCACTTGAGAGGGAGCCAGAAGAGGAGACCGGCGATGAGCGAGAGGACGATCGTGATGTTGTAGCCGGAGATTGCGATGATGTGCGTGAGGCCGACGGCGTTGAAGGCTTGCAGGAGGCGGTCGGGGATGCCCCGCCGTGATCCGGTGAGCAGACCCGCCATGAGCGAGGCGTGCGGCTCGGGGTAGAGGCGGTTGATCTGCTGCTCGAAGCGTTCCTTGAGGGAGAAGAGCGCGGCGAGGAGGCGCGAGCCTCCTTCCTTCTCTCCACGCTCGAAGGTGGCCTGCGGCATCACGCTGAAGATGTCGTAGCGGCTCAGGTAGTGGTCGTAGCGGAACTCCTCCACGGTGCCCGGCTCCTTCAGTGCCCCGCGCACGATCACCTCTTCGCCGTACCGGAGCACCGGCCAGCCGCTCGCATCGGTCGCGAGGATGCGCCCGGTGACGGGGATGTTCCTCTCCTTGAGGAGGAGGGAGTCGGCGGCCACGGTGTAGCGCGTCTTCATCGGGCGGCGGTCGGGCTCGTCTGCGATCATGCCGTGGAGGGTTACGTCCCTTCCGGTGAAGCTCTCGATCGCCGGGGGAGAGGGGATGTGCGTCGTCCGTGCCACGGTGAAGAATGCGAGAGTCGTGCCGAGGACGGCGGCGAGCAGCCACGGCGCCTGCCGGTACCAGTTCGGGTGTACGCAGCCGGCGAGGGCGGTCATGGAGAGCAGGGTAAGCGCCGTCCAAACAGAAGAGGGGTAGCTCGCCTGCTGCCACCACTGGAGCAGGAAGACCGTCGCGAGGAAGGAGAGGAGGAAGGTGAGGGAGAGGCGGGAGGGGGTCATCAGCCCTCATCCTCCGGCATCTCCTTCGCGAGGGCGATCCACTCCTCGACGGAAAGTGTCTGGGGGCGCCGCTTTGGGTCTATGGAAGCGCGTTCCAGGAGTTCCATGCCCCAGGAGAACCGTCCGATCGTATTGCTCAGCATCTTGCGCTTCTGTCCGAAGCCGATTTTCACCAATTTGAAGATCCGCTCCATGATTTCCCTGCCGGTGAGCGGTTCCCCGAAGCATTCGATGTGGAGGATGGCCGAATCCACCTTGGGCGGGGGGAGGAAGGCTTCCGGCGGGACGAGGCCCGCGATGCGCGGCTTCCCGAAAAGTCCGACGAGAATGGTCAGGATGCCGGCATCTTCCCTGTCGCAGATCTTCTCGGCCACCTCGCGCTGGATGAGGAGCGTGAGCGCGGAGGGCGTCGTCGTCGATTCGAGGAAGAGATGACGGAGGAGGGGGGAGGTGATGTGATAGGGAATGTTGGCCACCACCTTATAAGGAGTGGAGGGCATGGCGATGTGGAGGGCGTTCCCCTGCGTGACGGTGAGTGCTGCGTTCTCTCCGGTGAATTCCCTGAGGAGGGGGATCAGCCGTCCATCCAGCTCGATGGCGATCACGGAGCCGGCACGCTCGAGGAGTTTCCTCGTGAGCACACCGATGCCGGGGCCGATCTCCACGACCGTGTCGTCCTTTTTGATGAGTGCCGTCTCCACGATGTGGTCGAGGATTGATGCATCGAGCAGGAAGTGCTGGCCGAGATCCGTATTGAGACGGAGGCCATGGGATGAACAGAACCGGCGGATCTCTTCAGGAAGCGCAGTCATGCTCTGCGAGATTGACAGCATAGGGATTCCAAGTAAAGTGTGAACAAGCATGTCCATGCAGATGTTTGCCTTCGGCTTCTTCGCTTTCCCGTTTAGAGCGGGGAAGGAGCCGATGCGTGTGAAGTAAGAACCATTCCATTCGCATTCGACCTCTTCCCCACGTGGTGGAGGAGTGTATTTCCCATTTCCGTTTTTTCTATGAGATCCATTGATTCACAGGATTATCCCGGTCGTATCATCACTCTCCCGCTTGTTGATGGAATAGCCGAAGCACTTGCGTCGCAGCGCGGGCGGACACTTTGGATTGCCGGAACGACGTATAGCACTTTTTTGGCCGCTGCTCGCAAGGTGGATACCGTCTCTGCTCGTGTGCGGGAAGGTTTGGCGGTGCAGGTTGAGGACATTCTTGGTCCGACGTACCACGTTGATCCCGCCTGGGAACATGAATGGTGGCTGGATAAACCGAATGGCAATGGGCACACGAGTCCCAACGGTTCACAGGCGCATTGACTTTTCCGCTTCATGGTCTATTATTTCTGTCGTCACATGCCTCAACAGGTGTTTACCTATGGCTCCTTCTATTCCCCCTATCCAGCGGGGAAGGAGCTGTATTGTCTGAGGTAATCGTGTGAACGTTTCCTCGCAATCGGAGCCTTCCCCCAGCGGAAGGCTTTTATTTTTTTGATTCCCCCCCTCTTCTCATGAGTACAGCCGTGATCGATCATCTGCCGGATGCAGTGCTTGAAGCGGAAGAACCGGCACACTCTCCTCCGCCTCCGCCCGAGCGGCGTGCAGGTGTCCACCCCATCCTGCAGCAGGAATACCTGGAAGGCAGGTCGGCGCTCATCCACCGCGCGGCGAGCAAGCTCATGGAGCTCTGCGTCCTACAGGGGCGCGCTCTCCCGTCTTCCGTGGTCTCCGCGCTTCAGCTGCCGGAGAAAGATTGTCACGCCATAGGCATGGCGCATGCCCTCATCAAGGTGCCTGATCTGGAAGAACGACAGAAAATCCTCCACCAGGTCATTCGTGCCATCGTTGAGCTGCAGGAGAGCATTTGACACTTCGGATGTTCCGTTATAGGCTTCTCCTTGCGATGTCATCTTCTGTGACTCTGCCGGGCTTCACCTTCACTCCGCCGAGAGCGGGGGAGGTGCTGCCTGCGTAAACTCAGACGAGTGAAGCGGGGCACCTGCCCCCGAGCGGCATCCGGGCGAGAGCCCGGTCTTTTATTTGTATTTCCCTTTGTTCCCATGGATTCCATTGATTTCGCTACACAGGACTCTTTCGAGGGAGACCACGACTTCGATTCCGTCGTTGGAGACTTCCGGCGCGATGTTCTTTCGCTCCTTCGAGGTGTCAGCTTGGATAAGCTGCGACAGATCGGAGAAGAGCATCTGTTTCGTGATGGGTTTCAGGCGGAAAGCTGCACGAGCGTGGAGACTGCCGAGAATCATCTCATGCGCATCTATGAACTTGCCGGCCGTCGGCGCGGCAAGATCCGGCGAATAGTTTGTCTCGCGATTTCCAGCAGATTCAAAGACAGGGAAAACCCTTATGGATCTTGGTGATTTTCTCTTTGCCTCCTTCCCTCTTTATCCATGAAGCACAATTTCACCCGCTACCACGATACGTATGTCATCAAAGCCGGCACGGATGCTCTCTGTGACAACGGGGAACCCAATGAGAACATCATGCGTCGTCTCGCCTACCAGATGGCGAAGCTGCGCGAGCAGGCCCGCATCATCCTCGTCTCTTCCGGAGCCATCGGCACCGGCCGTTCGCTCCTACCCAGGCGTGTCGCGCAGGAAATGTGGGACAAGAAGCAGGCGCTCTCCGGGCTTGGTCAGAATGATCTCATGGGACGCTGGACGCGCTATTTCGCGGCGCACGGCATTCGCTGCGCACAAGGCCTGGTGGAGGAGAGTGATTTTAAAACTGAAGATGGAAGGAGAAACATGCGCCGTACCTTCCGCCAGTATCATGAAATCGAGGATGCGTGGGGCACGCCCATTATTCCCATCATCAACGGGAATGACTTCGTGACTCTCGGTCCCATCGTGAATGACAACGATCGCATCGCTGCAAAAATCGCCATAGAAGTGGACGCGCTGCATCTCGTCATTCTTTCCAACATTGACGGTCTCTTCACGGGTGATCCTGATGATGATGCGTCCGAACTCATTCCCAAGGTGCACGTGGGCCACTTCAACTGGAGCAAGTTTGTCAAAAAAGGAAAAAAATCTCCGGGAGGCATCGGTGGTTTCGACACGAAAGGAAAGGCAGCGGAGGAAGCAGCTTACGCGGATGTGCTGGTTCATATCGGCAACAGCCGGACACGGAATGCCATTCATCGCCTGTTGCAGGGCACCATCGGGACGACGTTCTATCGGTAATCGCCGTGAGGCTGGCTGTGGATTGCATGCCACGGCCAGCTTCTGCGGGCGAGTGACATGGTTTTCTGGTATGGTAGGTTCTCCCATTCTCTCCTATGCGTCGCTTCCTCATTTTTCTCGGCATGGTCTTTCCTGTGGTGGTGCTTGCTGCATCTTATGACACGTCGCATCTTCCCTACAGCGATGCGCCACGGGAACTCCGCACGGCAGTTGCCGTGAGCTTCCTCACGGAAGAAGAGGTCCTGCAAGGCTACGCCGATGGTACCTTTCGTCCGAATCACCTCGTGAATCGCGCGGAGTTTGTGAAGATTGCTCTCAAGCTTGCTCCGGAGATTGCCCCTGTGGAGGGGATTGCATGTTTCCCGGATGTGGAGTCATCCGCATGGTATGCGCCGTTCGTGTGTGCGGCCAAACATGCTGAGATCGTGCGCGGAGATCCTCTCGATGGAATCCAGCCTTCCCGGTGGCACTTTCATCCGGAACGTTCGGTGAACTACGCAGAGGCAGTGAAGATCCTCATCGGCACTTTGGAGATTCCGCTCATTCAGACGGATGCCCTCGCATGGTACACACCCTATCTGGCTACCGCTGTCGCACAGGGCATTTCCCTGCCTGACATGCACCCGGATGACCTCCTCACGCGCGGAGAGATTGCGGAGCTCGCTGCCTCCTTCCTCGCCTACAGCCGCGGCGAACTTCCCCT
>JAQUNQ010000039.1 GCA_028717505.1 Candidatus Peribacteraceae bacterium | reverse complement strand
CCGCCATCTGGTCGCCGTCGAAGTCCGCGTTGAATGCCGCGCAGACGAGCGGATGGAGACGGATGGCGAGCCCCTCCACGAGCACCACCTTGAAGGCCTGGATGCCGAGACGGTGGAGCGTGGGCGCGCGGTTCAGGAGCACGTACTTTTCATGGATGACTTCCTCGAGGATGTCCCACACCTCCTTCCCGCCGTCCTGCACGAGGCGCTCCGCCCCCTTCACGTTGTGCGCCAGTTCATCGCGGATGAGGCGGCCGATCACGAAGGGCTTGAAGAGCTTCATGGCCATCTCCTTCGGCAGGCCGCACTGGCTCAATTTGAGCTCCGGACCGACGACGATCACGGAGCGTCCCGAGTAGTCCACGCGCTTGCCGAGCAGGTTCTGGCGGAAGCGGCCCTGCTTGCCCTTGAGCATGTCCGAGAGCGAGCGGAGCTTCCGGCGATCCCCCGCGGTGAAGAGCGTCTTGCCCGCGCGGGCGGAGTTATTGAGCAACGTATCCACCGCCTCCTGCAGCATGCGCTTCTCATTGCGGCAGATCACCTCCGGCGCGCCGATGCTCATGAGCTTCTTCAGGCGGTTATTGCGGTTGATGACACGACGGTAGAGGTCGTTCAAGTCCGACGCGGCGAAGCGCCCTCCGTCGAGCTGCACCATCGGGCGGAGATCCGGCGGGATGACCTGCAGCCGCGAGAGGATCATCCATTCGGGCTTGATCTTCGCCTTCGTGAGAGAGGTCACGAGCTTGATGCGCTTCATGAGCTTCTTGAGCCGCTGCCCGCTCGCCTCGCTCCGTTCCTTTTGGAGCACGTCGATGATCGTCTCCAGATTGATGTTGCCGACGATCTCGCGGAGCGACTCGGCGCCCGTCCCCGCGCGGTAGACGTGTCCGAACTTCATGTTCACTTCGCGGAACTTGAGCTCCGAGAGTACGCCGCCTACCTGCAGGTTCTTCAGGTCCTCGAGCGCCTCGCGGTGATTCAATTTCAGATTCTCCAGCTTGTCGGCGAACTCCTTGTCGAGCGCGTCGAGCTGCGCGCGCGTGGCCTTGGACTCCGTGAGCTGCTTCTTGGCCTCGTCGTACTCGTGCTTCACCATGGTCTTGCGCTGGTCCATGCTCGCTGCGAGCTCCTTCTCGGCTTCGCGCTTCAGGTCCTCATCCACCGTGATGATGATGTACGCGGCGAAGTAGACGATCTGCTCGAGCGTCTTGATGGGGAGATCGAGGAGGAGGCCGATGCGGGAGGGCGAGCTCCGGAGGAACCAGATGTGCGTCACCGGGACGGCGAGATTGATGTGCCCCATCCGCTCACGACGGACGATACTGCGCGTCACTTCCACACCGCATTTCTCGCAGACCACACCCGCGTACCGCACTCCTTTGTATTTGCCGCAGAAGCACTGAAAGTTCTTCGTCGGGCCGAAGATGCGCTCGCAGAAGAGGCCATCCGGCTCGGCGCGCTGCGTGCGGTAGTTCACCGTCTCGGGCTTGGTCACCTCGCCGCGGGACCACGCGAGGATATCCTCGGGGCTGGCGACGGAGAGCGCGACGGCATCGAAGGAATCGGTGGCAGCGGAGATCTTCGGAGCGGGCATTGCTACAGGGGGGAGGGATAGGGGGTAGGGCGTAGGAAATGTACTTACAAAAGACCGCAGTCTTTCCGCGCTGTTCGTCTTAAACAGAGGAAAGACTCCGGTGAAGTGGACCAATACTACCTATGAATACTTCTCGTGCAAGAAAAAACCAAGCTTCTTGGAACAGAAGAACATCTTGCCCCTCGCTCAGCTGAGGCTACCCGTGTCTTGCTGAGCATCCGCAGCAATATGGGTGCTGGCCGCGTTCGTGTGGCTGACCCACATTTCGGAATTCATCGGTACGTACTTCTTCGCTTCCAAGTCAGCCAGATAGTGCGCCTCTCCCGCCTTCATGCCCGGATTCTCCTTCATGAACCTCGTGAAGAAAATCATGTGATAATCCGAGAGAATATCGTTCACAATTTCTCCATTGCTTGCTGTGTGCGTGCTGTTGGTACGCCCTTCGGTCCCTACGACATTGTTCTTCGTGGAGAAGCGCATCCTGATACGTCCATCCATCTTTCCAACAGTATCGACGAAACTCTCCATCATCTTCGCCATGCCTCCCGTGAAGCACGCATCCGTATTGACGAAGAAGGAACACTCCGCAAACTTTGGATTGAGGAGGATTTTGTCCCGGAAGTCTTCGGGAGTGAGCGTGCCCCCAGGGAGTGCAATGCCCCCCAATCCGCCATGCGCTCCAAAATTGAGGTAGAAATGATCGACCTTCTTCTCATCGAGTAATCTCGTGAGTTTGTCCGTCAGTACATCCACAGGTTTTCCATTGTCTGTTGAAACCTCTTCGCCAGCCAACGTCAGGAAGTTGTAGCGCGGATTCCCTTTCTCATCCGTCAAACTATTCATGAAACGTGGGAGGTATTCGCTTCCATCCTTATGTGCACCCCCGAGAATATCCGATGTATCGGCTGAATGCATGGAAACGTATCCCCATGGATTACCAGCGAAATCAAAATTCTTTGCCCATGCTGCATTCCCCACTTCTTTTGCTCTCATCTGTCTCGCTCTATCAATCATGCCGCCCTGTGAAACGATCTTGGAAAAATCGATCGTCTGTTGATTCCCACTTCCCGTCATAAGATTGCCAATCTGTTCCAGGTACTGTGTCTGCTTGTCCGGCTTTCCATCCGCACCTTTCTTCCAGATTGCAAGGAAGTTGGTGCATCCGCTATTTAATCGTCCTGTCGCATCATAGTATCCATTCGGCGTGAAACTCCTGAACTGATCCTTGTACCATCGCGCCTCACTGATGTACCACTCCTCGACTTTGTTATTCGCGTCGATAACGCGGAAGCAAAATTGATAGCCATTCTCGTTCGTTCTGGCCAATTCAATCCTGCCTCCACCAGTGAGGCTTGCGTAGGCACGGCCATTCTCCAGTTTTGGCTGGCCATCGGCACCATACTCGACCACGCGAGCATTCAGCCATTCCTTCAACTCATCACTGAGCCAGTTTGACGAATCAAAAACACCCTCCGGATCTTTGCCACCCTCTCTGCTCGCCCGCGCTGTTCGCACCATTTTTTCCGCCCACTGCTTTGCCTCGGGACTTGAAGAAAGATCGAGACGCTCCGTCCCCTCAGGAATGAGCATGGTTTCCGGAGAGGAGTGCGGAGGCGGCTGCTCCTGCGGCCGTTGAGGTGGCTGCTGCTGTTGGCGTTGTAAAGCCTCACGTACCCGACCGATGGCAGCTTCATCCGGCTCAAGGGAATACTCGCCTTTCTCGTTGCACTGAAGAGTCCAGAGGAGAAGCTGCCTCCCATCGCTCAATGCACAATTCACCCGCACCACGTTCTTATCAATTTCGCTCTTATCAATGCTCATATACTGCCCCCACCCTTTTGGAATGAATGTCCCCATCAACCTCCCCAGCGTCAAGGAAGTGAGATCTTTCAAGAATGGTTGAGCCTTACATGTGTCACTGATCTTTCCGTCCTCATAATTGATCACGGCATGACACTGATACCTCTTCCCCTTCTCGACGATATACATCTGAGCAGGGTTTTTTGGTTCATCATTCCCTACGAGAATTTCCCTATCCCGAATTCCGAGCGCCTCCTTGATTACCTGTTTCGCCCGATCCATCTTAGCCTTGTCATCAGTATTTTTCGGATCTAAGCGCTCCCACTCAGCAAGAATAGAGGCGATCGACTTCAGCCCTTCCCTTAGCCGTTCCGTGGAGGTCTTCGGCTTCTCGTGTTCCTTCTGCTTCTCCAGAATCGTCTTGATGGTCTCCTCAATATTCTTGTTGTGTGCTTCCACGATCTCCCGGAACTTCTCAGCTGTGATGTGCTGCCAGTCCACTGGCTGGAATGAAGTAAACGCAGTCTTCGCCTCGATTCCGGAACCGGGGATCGTGACGACGGAATTGAGGTAATCGTTGTGGAAAATATTGATGTGCACCTCCGGTTTTGTTTTATCAATGAGCGCCTTCAGTTCTGGTGACCGATGCTCCACGAGTGCCTTCTCTATCCTCGCCTTCACCTCCGCCTCCTTCTTCTCTTTGTCCTCCGGCTTCTCGGGTTTCGCAGGCGCAGGCTTGGGGGCTTCGGGTTTCGCAGGCTGCTGAGGAACGGGCTTCGGCTTCTCGGGTTTCGCAGGCGCAGGCTTGGGGGCTTCGGGTTTCGCAGGCGCAGGCTTCGCGGGCTCCGGTGTCACCGTTGCCGGCGGAGGCACGGCAACCTTGTCCTCAATCATGGAGAACCAGATGTCGATGCCATCCTTTTTCGCTTCCATGTGACATTTCTTCCCGCCGATGTCGAGCGTGATGTCCGGGAGCTTGCCGTCGGCCTGCTCCGTGATGATGACGCGCTTGCGCGACAGGGAGATCTCCCACGAAAGGCCCGTCACTTTGTTCACACGTTCCACGGGGATGTTGTACTCGGTTGGGGGAACGAAATCGCTCTGGCCATTGATAGTGATCAACACGTTATCCGGCAGATCCAGCGTGTGGCGGTTCGTGCCCGGGATATTCTGCGTCTTGATTCCCTTTTCCTCCAGAATCTTCTCCGTCCACTCCTTCCGGCACTCTTCCTCAAACCTGGGTGAAGTGAGCACGCCATTCCCCCGGACCACCACGTCTTCCAATTGTGCGATCACATCCTCCGCCTTCAGCATCAACCCTTCATATTCGTCTTCCCGCGTAATCTGTCTGGCAGTGGTTGCTTCTATCCGAAGCATATTTTGCTTAATGGCCTCCAAGCGATTCATGACATCCTGGAAATCTTCGTTTTTCTCACCCCGGAGTCTCTCGATTTTCTGCGCATGGATCGTTGGCCCAAGTTGCTTGACCACCTCATCAATCTTTTTGTTCACTTTCCCCTTCTTTTCCCCGTACTTCTTCTGATGCTCGGCAATCGAGAAGCTGATGGTCGGCTTGTCCGCCCGTTTCTCGTAGAGGGAATGTTGCTGCTCCGGCTGTCCCTGCGGTTGCTGGTTGGACTGCGGCACGTTGCTTTCCACGGTGGCGCGCCATCTGGCAAGCAGGCGATGCTCGGGGAGCGGGTTTCCTGCGGCCCCGGTCTGATGTGTGTGTGAGGGGATGGTGAAGAGAGGAGAGGGAAATTACGACTGGCCGAAGAGACCTTCCGCGGAGGCGGATTCCTCCGAGCGCTGGACCTTCTCCGCCTTCTTGCGAAGCTCCGGGATATCCTTGCTTAGGATCATATCGAACTCCTCGATGCCTTTCTGATAGATCGCCACTTCCTCCTGCATGTTGGCGACCAGCTTGTCATTGATGGCACTGAGTTCTTTCACCGCATCATCGCGCTGCTTGTCGGTGAGTTTACCGGCCAGGCCGACGAGATGCGTGATCATCCCGGGGAGGAGTCCCTGCATACCCTGTACGGCGTCCGTGAAGGTGGCTGTATCCATGAAACAGTGAGAAATGTCTATATTCCAGCTATTTTAGCACAAAGCTGGATGTTTATCCATGTCCCACTGTCGCGCTCCGGCGGCCCTTATTCTCTCTATGCCACCGTCTGCCCCTTCTGCGAGCCGCCGATGCGCTTCATGCTCTCACGAAGGGTCTTCTTGATCCGCTCCTCCACTTCCTCCGGCGACCCGTCCGAGATGTTCAGACGGATCATCCAGGGACTCCAGTTCTTCGCCGCCGCATCCTGCGATCGCTCGACGGAGAATGCCCCTTCCTTCCAACCGAATCCGCCCGGCTGGAGAACGATGGGAACATTACTGGGAACGGTGACCCCCTCCTTCTCCCTGAGCTCATAGAGCGCATGCTCGAGCCTCGAGCTAAATTGGTTCCGAGCCCCCAGCTTGTAGTCGACATTCTGCCACGTCGTCACGAAGTTCTTCGGAGAGAAAAGACGGTCACCGAGTGTCCTGAAATCGATCCTCCCATACGCCTGCCGCTGCAAGTCCTTCTCGAACTTACACTGCTTCGCGGCCTGCAGGAGGATGCGCTTCATCTCCGCCGGATGGAGAGTGTACGGCAGATAGATTTCGGGCCACGAGAATGTGCTCAGATCCATGCGCGCCTCTCCGCCGGACGTCAGATACACTTCGACATTGTCTTCATGCGCATCGCGGAAAGCGGCAGCCACATCGCTCTCGCCGCGCTCACCCTTTTCGTAGAGGACATCCTGAAGAGCCTTGAGGAATTTTTCGTCGTTCATCTTCAGGTAGTCCTCCTTCGATAAGCCCTCCTCTCTTTCTGTGTCCGATCTGGGCCACCGATGGGGCTTCACATGGATATTCATGTTCTTGAACTGGAGCCAGTGCCCGATGTTGTTGATCGCACGGGCATAGGGGAGATTCTCGCTGATGGACTTGCGCATGGCTTCCGCGCTCATGCCGAGCCCCACCGACGGCTTTCCGCGGAAATAATGAGGGGCAGAATCATAGAGACCATCGCTCATTCCTTCTTTGCCCGGAACCACATGGAGCCCCGTTGTCTTCAATTGCTCCCGCTCGTCCCCGGTGAGGAGCCCCACCGCGCGCTCCACCCTCGCGAGACCGCTGGCGAATTCCGCCGTATCCATCTTCCCAAATACGGCATCATTGTCGATGAGGGTGTTGACGCCAAACCCGATCCCCTCGGAGAATTTTTCAATTTTGCCCTTCACGGTTCCCACGGCATTCATCGCGGCGGTCGTTGCCGGCCCCCACTCCGCCCCTTCCGCCCGCTTCTTCTCCGCCGGCCTCGCTTCCGGCTTCTCCGTAGAAGAGACATGCTCGATATCCATGCCATTTACTGTCGCCGTCAGCGTATCGACGGAGAGGGTAAGAACAAATTTTTTCCCGTCCGCGTACAGCGTCACGGAACCGTCCTTGTTGCTCTCTGCACTCTCAAAGCCAAACACACCGAGGGCACCCCTTTCCGCAAGCCCTTTCAACGCTCCGATTATTTCCCTCCGATTCTCTGGAGAGTGTTTCTGCCACATGATGCGTGCATTCCGAATGTGGAGCGCCTCCAAGGTGTGCGCTGCAGAGCGGCGACTGAGCTCCTTGAGGAGTAGGGTTGTCTGTTCGACTGCTTCGACGAGCTTACCCTTCTCTGATGGCTTTTCCGGCCTCGCTTCCGGCTTCTCCGCGGGCAAACTTCTGGTCTTCCTCCCGTCCGTCACCGTGAACGGCAATCTGCGCAGGTCGATATCCGGCCGCACCGCATGCACCACTCCCTCGAACTTCGCGAGATCATCCACGATCAGGGCACCGCTCCACCTTTGATCATTCAGGCGGAGAAGAAATGCAGCCGACGAAATAGGCTCCATCCCGCCATGCACACGAATCTCGCGACATTTCCCTCCCTTCAGGTTTTGAACAAATTTCTCATCCGGTCCGAATGCGATCCAATGGAATTCCACTGCCTGCGCCTGAGCGAGCAGGGGGTTCTCCAACATATCCATCTGCCAGCCATTGCCGTTATCATCGAAAGCATTCTCGATGACGACGCGCGAGACGCGATTCCCGAAAGCACCGGGGGCCTGCTTCTCTATTTCTGAGAGATCCATCCCCTGCGTAAGATGCACCTCCAACTTCCCCGTCCCCTCACGGAGGGAGCGGATGAAATCTGCGAGTGTCTCCGGCTTCAGGTCGAAGCGACCACTGCTCTTTTTTTCCACCTTCGCTTCCGGCTTTTTCGCCGCGGGCTTTCCTTCGAGGGACTTCGCACCACTCACCTCTCGCCTATCGTATGCCGCTACGACTCTCCCATCGGGAAATAATGTAAGGGTAAATCTTTTATCTTCGCTATATAGAACAATAGATCCATCCGGTTTTGCTTCTCCTGCTTCAAATCCCAAAAGAACATTTCCCTGAATCATATTCCTCATAGCATCCAAAAATATTCTGCGGCCAGCAGGTGTCATGTTATGCATGTCATCCTTCACACGTTGAAGATCGATTTGCTGAAGTCCGTCGAGAACCATACGACGAGAGAGTGATCGCAAATGTTCTTGCAGCGAAAGAATGGATTTTTTCGTTCTCTCAATTTCTTCATCCATTTCTTTCGCAGGCTTCGCTGCCGGCTTCTTCGCAATCTCCTTCAAATACGCAACAAGCTCATACGTTGCGACAAAGTACTTTGGCTCCCAAGGTGTTCCTTTTTCATCCTTATACAAGAAAAATGTATTCGATGCCTCCTTGGTACCAACCATGGAATAACTTATTAGGAGCGCATACTTTTCCCCCGACAGCTTGAAATCTGCTTCCCCGTATTTTTCACCATCTTTAAATTGAAGATCCGTAACTCCGGCTGCTTGAAGATCCCGACGGAGAAACACACCATCCTTCCCAATGAATAATCTTCGGAACCGATCCAATTTGTCTTTCCTCTCTTCCTCCTCAGGAGTTTCTCGCTTTGGTTCGGGCTTTGCCGGCACCGGTTTCTTCGCAGGCTTCGCTTCCGGCTTCTTCTCAGTAGGTTCTGTTTTGATCTCCTTCGACACCACGATGATCTTCCCTCCCTTCGTATCGAATCCGTATTCCTTCCCATCTTTTTGGAGCCCGCCGAAGCTCCTCATGAGCTCATTGATGAACTTCGGGAAGAATCGACCGAAGCTGTCCGCAAACCCCTCCATGAGGCGCTTCGCATCCGCATCGCTGAGATGCAGATCTTCCGCCTTCACGGAGATGCCCTTGCCCTGCGACTCCGCGAGCGCCGTGAGGACGGCTCCCATCATCCCCATCATTTTCTGCATGTCCCGCATGAGCTTTGGGTCCGTGCGCATCTTCTCCAATTCCCCATTCATCTCATCTGCAACTTGCTGGAGTGCGGACGAACCTTTCGCCTGAAACTCCTTTTGGAACGCCATGAACTGGGTACGGAGGTCTGCCCTCTTCCCCTCATCCATTTCTGCGATGAGTTTGCGCGGGTCCGCTTTGTCGAGCACCTCCAATGCTGCACGAACATCGAGGACTCTCCCCGTCTCCCTCGGCTTCTCCGCGCGTTTCGCCGCCGCCTTTCCCTCCACAGGCTTCGCCGCCGGTCGTTTCTTCTCCGCAGGCTTCTTCTTTTCCGGCTCCTTCGCAGGCACTTTTTCGGCCTCCTTCGGCTTCTCCGCGGATTTCTCTGCCGGTTTCTCCAGCTCCTTCACCCGTGCAGGAGCCGCTGCAGGCTTCCTCAGTTTCTCCTCCTTCTCGCGAACGATCTGCTCCAGCTCGTCCAGGATCTGCTTGCGAAATGCGAAGTACGTATTCACGTCGTGCGTACTGAGAGAAATACCCCTGAGCTCTCTCGCTTTGTTGACATAGGCATCACTGAACGCGCGGAATGCCGGTGTCCCGCTGCCGAGCCCTTCCCCCACCGCTTGCGCGCGGCGGTCGAGCTCGACCGCCCTGTTGCGGAGCACCGTGTGCTCGCCGATGCGATCGAGGAAGGTGAGGTTCTCCGGATGCGCGATCGTGTTCGTTCCGGGGGTGACGCCTCCCCGCAATTCAAGTCCTGCGATCATGGACTCCAGGCGATCGAGCACATCCTCACGGCCACGGATGCGCTCCTGAATACGGTCGCGGATGCGCCCCTGATCGAAAGAACGGGCGCTCTCGCTCTCCCTCCATTCCGTGGAGAGACGCGCCGCCTCCACCCGATCCTCTCCGTAGAACTCGGCAGCGAGTCCCACGGTCCTCTCCAGGTCCCCCGCGTCCGTTCCTGTGGGACTCCACTTCTTCTGCAAGCGCAGCGCACGTTCGTAGACGGCATTCGCCCGCTGCTCCAGGTGCTCGGGCGTGCCCGGAGCGGCGGTGATCTGCGGCACGACCGGCTCCTCCACCTGTTGCTCCTCCGGTTGCTTCTCCTCAAATTCCTCCCCCGCCGATGCGGGGAGCTGTTCCGCCGCCTTCCGGTAGGAGATCTCCCGTATCTGCACGCGGGGGCGTGGCTTCTCACTATCCGTCGTGCCTCTCCTGCGCTCCTCCTGAGAGGAATAGGGCAGCCAGCGACGCGGACGTCGCTTCTCCGCCGGAGCGGGCTCCGCTGCCGGCTTTTTGGCAGGCGCCTTTTTCACGCTTCTCTGCTTCGGCGCCGCTTCGCGCGG
>JAQUNQ010000038.1 GCA_028717505.1 Candidatus Peribacteraceae bacterium | reverse complement strand
GCGTGGTGGTGATGGTGGTGAACATCGTGCTCGAGATCACGCGGTCGCTCTTCTTCATCGGACACAAGATGACGGGCTTCATGGACGATTACGGGCAGATCGCCGAGGGGCTCGGGGAACTGCTCGTCCCGCATGAGATCACGGACCGGCCGGACGCGCGCCCGCTCGTCCTGCAGGAAGGCGCCATTGATTTTCGGAACGTTTGCTTCAGCTACGGCAAGAACGAGGTGTTCCGCGGACTCATGCTCGCCATTCCGGGCGGGCAGAAGGTGGGGCTCGTGGGCTTGAGCGGTGCGGGGAAGACGACCCTCGTGAATCTCCTCCTGCGCCAGTACGAGATCGCGGACGGCTCCGTCGCGATTGACGGGCAGGACATCCGCTCCGTGACGCGGGAGAGCCTGCGCAAAGGCATCGCCACTGTCCCGCAGGATGTCTCCCTCTTCCACCGCACCATCCGCGAGAACATCCGGTACGGGCGGCTGGATGCTTCGGATGCGGAGGTGGAGCACGCCGCGGAACTCGCGCAGGCGCACGCTTTCATTCGGTCCCTCCCGAAGGGGTACGGCACCTACGTGGGCGAGCGGGGCGTCAAGCTCTCGGGCGGGCAGCGCCAGCGCGTGGCCGTGGCCCGTGCCATGCTCAAGCAGGCGCGCATCCTCGTGCTCGACGAGGCGACGAGCTCCCTCGATAGCGAGAGCGAGGCGGCCATTCAGGCGGCGCTCATTGAACTCATGAAGGGCAAGACCGTTCTCGCCATCGCCCACCGCCTCTCCACGCTGCAGGCGATGGACCGGATCGTGGTCCTCGCGGACGGCGAGATTGTCGAAGACGGAACGCACCGTGAGCTCCTGGAGAGGGACGGACTCTACGCACGTCTCTGGAAGAGTCAGGTTCGAGGGTTTATTCAGGAATAATGCATGAGAGACAAACCTACGGTTTTTCTCTCACCCCTCGACTACGCTCGGGGTGACATTCAGAGATTTAATGTGTTGAGGTGTATGGGTGACCCTGAGCGCAGTCGAATGGGTCATGAACTCTGGTTCGACTGCGCTCACCACAGGTCTTTTCCCTGAGAGGTGCGGCTCCAGTCCCGCAGCCGCGGGACTTCGCCGCGATTATTTATTTGATTGCAGCAATTTTTCTCGACCTTCACTCTCGATAGATGGTTGAAATTGCAGGGATCTTCAAGAATTTCCTCGTGAGAGTGCTAGGAATGCTTCCATTGCCTCTCCTTGTGATTGTCCGGTCGCGATTGATGCAACGGACTTCATCCTTGTCAGGCCGTAACGAGTGCAGGGGTCGAGTTCAGGACGATATTCCGATCAGAGAACTCCCGCTGGTAGCCTTTCGGGAACTCCTCGCAGCCGCGCAGCACGCAGTGGGCGTTGTAGGATTTGCCGCGGAAGAATGAGAGCGCGTAATCAATCATTTTCTGCGCATCGTAGTACTTGCAGCTGAAAACATCGAGGTACACGGAGTTCGTCAGGTTGGCGAAGTGCGCCGAGACAAGGGATGTCTCGACGAGCTGGGTCATGGAAAAGCCCGCGACTTCCTCGGCATCGCCGAAGTCGACGACGACCGTCTCTCCGAAACGCTTCATGTCGATCCTCACGCACAGCTCCGCAGTGAACGCCTTGATGGCATTCGCATCGCGAATGAGCGCAGGGTTGCAATCGTGGATGTCGACGGATGTAGCCATCCCCCAGGCTTTGCTGTATTTGTATTCCGCCTCTGTCAGAGGAGTAAATCTCTTCACGGGAGTGTCGGTCGGGGCTGCTGCACGGGTTTTGACGGAGAATGTCCGGGGAGCTGAAGAGTTTGCCACGTCAGAAAGGAGAGGAAAGAAATATGCCCGAATATAGACGCGTGACCCCCCGTGTCAATAAATTTTTTCTTCCAGGAACCCCCGTCGCACTGAACCTCACTTTCGCGGATCGCTCCTCAGAGTCGGCCTGCCCATCAGTCGCACAGTCTGGCGTGCATCCTCTGATTCGTAGGTAATCGATTTAAGAGGAGATCTTCAGGGATTTCCTCATGAGATGCTAGAATCTTTCCATTGCCTCTCCTTATGATTATCTGCTCGTGGAGTGGGCAATACCTCCGTCCGGGAGTGCGCAGGATGTGCACTCCCGGGTTTTTTCTTCAGGAATATGGGTTGACTCCCTTTCGAGGCTGGAGGAAAAAAGCTTCGGCTGGCATTAGGCGTGCCAATAGAAAGGAGGTGATGCCTGCTAAATACGGAGGAAGTAGCGCCAGCTGCTTCCTCCAATTTTTTTATGAGAGGGAAATCTGGAGAAACTTCCTCTTCCCCACCTTCACCAGCCCCGCTTCGGCCTTGGCGTCGACGGAAGAGATCACCCTGCCATCGATGGAGACGCCGCCCTGCTCGATCAAGCGCCGCGCTTCGGACTTGCTCGGTGCGAGCTTGCCCTGCACGAGCGCATCGATGAGTGCCGTCCCCTTCTTCACCTTCAGCTCCATCACGTCGTCGGGCGTGCCCTTGTCCTTGAAGACTTTGTCGAAGGCCTCCTCGGCTTTCTTCGCCGCAGCCGCCCCGTGGTAGAGCGTCGTGATCTCGCGCGCGAGCCGCGCCTTCGCGTCCCGCGGTTTGCCCTTCAGGAGTTCCTTCACCTCCTCCATGGGCACGCCCGTGCAGCACTCGAAGTAGGTGGCCATGAGCTCGTCCTTCACGCTCATCACCTTGCCGTACATGTCGTTGGGCGCGTCTTCGAGGTAGATGCAGTTGTCGTAGGTCTTGCTCATCTTGCGGCCGTCCGTGCCCTCGATGATCTTCACGGTGAGCACGAATTTCTCGCGCTTGCCGAGGGCCTTCTGGAGGGTGCGGCCCGCCAGCATGTTGAACTCCTGATCGGTGGCGCCGAGCTCGCAGTCCACGTCGAGGTGCGCGGAGTCGTATCCCTGCAGGAGCGGGTAGAGGAACTCGCTGATGTGAATGGGCTTCCCCTCCTCCTCGCGGCGCACGAACATGTCGCGCTGCTCCATCTGCTGCTTGGTGAAGTAGCTCGCGATCTGCAGGAGCTCCCGTCCTGCGAGCTTCTCGAGCCACTCGTGGTTGTACACGACTTTCACCTTCGAGAAATCGAGGACCTTCTCCGCCTGCTTCTTGTACGTCCGGAAGTTCTCCTCCACCTGCTCCCGCGTGAGCGCAGCACGCGCCTCGTCACGGCCGGAGGGGTCGCCGATCATCGCCGTGAAGCTTCCGATGAGGAAGATCACCTCGTGCCCCGCGTCAGCGAACGCCTGCAGCTTCCGGAGGGGGACGGTGTGCCCGATGTGGAGCTTGTTGCCCGTGGGGTCCACGCCGTTGTAGATGCGGAGCTTCTTGCCGGAGGCCAGCTTCGCCTTCGCGAGGTCTTCGGGGATCACTCTGGCGACGGCGCGGGTGAGGAGCTCGGAGGGGGAGGACATCGCGGGGAGCATACAGCGGGAGCGGAAAAAACGGTAGGGAGGACTTGCGGGGAGCTCTCCTGACGCTAGGATGAGTTCCCATGGCTCTCACCACGTCACCGGCGGAAGGCCACGAGACGGATCGTCGTCCCGAGCCGCTCGTTCGTGCCGAGGATGTGTGCTTTGGCGGGGAGAACAAAGAAGGAGTGGCGGAGCCCGTGCTGCGACGGAAAATGGGGAGGCTCCTCGATGGTGATGCGCATTTGAATGATTGAGGTGCACAACAAAACAACCTACAAAATCCCGGAAACGCGCCGATAGGCGGCTTAAGCGTGAGGGGGTCATCGGCGCAGCGCTTTCCCTGTCCTGAGCGCAGTCGAAGGGTTTCGCCCTTTCTTTGTCGCGCCTGACAAAGAAAGGGCAATCCTTCCTTTCCGTTGGAGCAGATGGAGTATTCCTTCTTTCTCTGTCTACCCGACAGAGAAAGAAGCAAAGAGAGCGCACCGCGCGCCAAAGCCCGCTCCACCCGGTCCTGTGCCTCCTCGTCTGCTCCTCCAAGGCTTCGGAGCAGACTTGTCGGCAATGTTCGCGGACAGGGCCTCCCCCCTTCACCCCCCGTGGCGCGCGGGACCATCCCTTGGCTGCCTGTTGTTTTTGTATCTGCGTGTCTCCTTCCTGAGCGGCAGAGCGGATATTCTGGCACAATAGTCCCATGCCTTCTTGGGTTGCCGATGCGGCGATGCGTCTCGATGTCTTCCTTGCGAAGGCGGATCCCTCCGTGAGTCGCGTGAAGACGGGACAGCTCATCCGTGCCGGGTGTGTCCTCGTGAACGGGCGGATCGTCCGCAAGCCCGCGCACCGTCTCCGGGTGGGCGACGCCGTGGAATGTTCGAGGAAGGAGGAGCCGGCATCGGAATCACATATCACGCCGGTGGATCAGCATCTGAAGATTCTCTACGAGGATGCGTCCTGCTTCGTGATCGAGAAGCCTGCAGGCCTTTCCGTCCATCCGGCGGGGAGCATGGCGCCCGGAACGGAAACGCTCCTGAACGGGATTGCCTGCCTCTTCAAGAAGAAGCGCCTTCCCTTCGACGCCGCGCACGTCCTCGTGCACCGGTTGGACCGCGAGACGACGGGGTGCCTGCTCATCGCCAAATCCCCGGCCGCCCACCGGGAGCTCCAGAAGCAGTTCAAGGACCGGACGATCGGGAAGACGTACCTTGCCATCGTCGCGGGCGTGCCCGCGCACCGGGAGGCGACGATCGACGCGCCCATCGGCCGGAACCTCACGGACCGGACGCGCATGTCCGTTCTGCGGACGGGCGTGAGCCGCGCAGCCCGCACGACGTACCACCTGCTCGCTCAGACACAAGGTGCCGCGCTCCTCGCCTGTGATCTCCACACGGGCCGGACGCACCAGATCCGCGTCCACCTCTCCGCCATCGGTCATCCCCTCCTCGGCGATCCCACGTACCACTCGTCGGAGAGCGCACGGGTCGCGGAGCGCGCGGGGATCGCGGGACTCTGCCTCCATGCGTGGAAGCTCACGTTCCAGTCGCCGGCAGATGAGCGAAACCATGCGATCACCCTGTCTCCGCCACCCGCGTTCCGGCAGGCAGCGAAAAACCTCAAGCTCCCCCTTCCGTGACGCCTCCTGCGAGCGGTTGCGCCTGTTCCCACAGGTGATCGAAGTGCTCGCGCAGGGCAGCGAACATGTGGGGATGATCGAAGCAGAGACTCATCGTGCGGTATCCCTCTTCTGTTCTCTGCTTTGCGGGATGGGGAGAGCAGAGCACGATGGCGGGGGCCACGCAGGCGAAGTCGTCCGTCGTGGCATTGTCTGCAGAGAGGAGGCGGACTTCCCGTGCACACGCTTCCCCCTCCGGCAGGCACGGCGTGCCATGCCCGTTCGCGACGAGGAGGAGGCGCGCGAGCGCGGGGCGGACTTGCTCTTCCCGAAGGCTGCTGATTGCCGGGGGGAGGTGCTCGAGGAGATTGCCATCGGAAGCGAGCGCGAACGCCTCTCCCTCCGGAGCAGTCGTGCTCCGCAGGAGTGCTGTTACCAATCCCTGCCTTCTCCTTCGAGACTCCTCATGATCAAGAAGATCGTCGGGTGCAGTGGGCTGTTGTTCTCGATCACTCATGGCATCAGTAGGTCACCGTGTACGTGAGCGTATCGAGGATCTTCCCTTCGGCGTTGCGTGCGTTGATCACGTAGGTATTCATCCCCTTCTTGAGCGTTCCGTACTGCACGTCGGCGATGTAGTTCCAGAAGGTCTTGCCGGCGGTGTAGAGGCGCAGCTTGTAGCCGTTCACCCACACGCTCGCGGTCTCCTTCGGGACGGTTCCTTCGAGGAGGAGGCTGCTCCCGGTCGCGGTGTGCGCGGCGCCGGGCGTCGGGCCGGTGACCGTGAGAGTTCCCGGCAGGAGCGGTGCGTTCTGCGGGAGCTCAGCTTCCGTGACTTCCTTCGCCGAGGAGACGGCTGCGCCGGTCTGCGTCGCGGGCCGCGCGATCACGCCCTCCCCCTCGCCGCCGAGGATGATCGTGAGGGTGACGGGGTCGCTCTGGTAGCCTCCTGCATTGATGGCATAGGCAGTGAAGATATTCTCCCCTTCCTGGAAGTTCGCGAGTTTCGTGGAGGCGAGGTAGCTCCACTCGCCGCTCTCCGGCTTGAAGAGTTGCAGGCGGTAATCGTTCACGACGATGCCGATAGCGTCCTGTGGTGCTGAGCCGCGGATGACGAGTTCCGTCTGCTGCGTGCGGTACGTCTCTCCGGTCTTCGCCGGCACGGTGAAGGCAGGGGGCGCGGGCGGCTTCCGGTCGCGCGTGAGGCGCCGGAGGGTCTTCTCGAGGACGTTTCCCTGCTCATCAAGCGCCTCCACGGTGATACTCACCTCATCCTCGTCGGGGAGCGTGAGCTCCTGCGAGAAGGTGCGCTTCGCATCGTCGATGCGCGCGAGGTAGCCGTTGATCCGCACGGAGGCGACCTTCCTGCTCACCTGCCCCTCCACCTTCACGGTGGCGCTCAGCACGGTGCTGTCGTTCGCGGGGTTCGTGACGGTGAGGATGGCATTCGTGTCTCCGCCCGTCAGGGCGCCACTGCCCATCACGATGTCCTGTCCGCTCTCGCGCAGGGCGACGAGCGAGCGGCTCTCCTCCACGAAGGAGGAGAGGAGGGTGCGCGAATCGAGGGGGGAGCGGTACTGGTAGAGATCCTCCTTCACGGAGGCGCTCTCGGGGAGCGAGAATTGCTGCCCTTCTCCGATGATAATGGGGAGGGCGACGCGCGGGATGGAGGCCTGGATGCCGAGGCCATCCGCGGCGAAGACCGTGACGGCGCGGGGGGCAAGCACCGCTTCGGTGCGGGAGGGGAGGGCGAAGGTGAGGGCGCTCGTCTCGATGGTGCGGACGATGGCGCCGGAAAAGGCGGCCCGTGTGGGCGTGAGGATCCAGAGGGTGCCGTCATGGAGTTCGACGGAGAGCGTCGATTCCTTCGTGGAGAGGTCGCTCTTCAGGATGCTCAGATCCGTGCGCTCCGCGAGGCGCAGCATTGTCCCGTCGAAGAAGGTGAGTGTCGCGGAGGAATTCGGCCCCGTCTTCACGCGGTCGCTGCTGTAGAGCTTGAGGTCGGTCTCCGCCTGCGTGAAGTCACTTCCATCCAGGGAGACCTGCGTGACTCCCCTCTTCTCAATCGCGAGGGCAACGGCAGTCTGCTTGGTTGAAGTCCCGATCCCGAAGCGATCGAGCGTCCATGATCCGACGATGTAGAGCAGGATGAGGAGGAGAACGACGCCGAGAGCAGAGCGGATCACCCGCGTCTTGGGCGACGATTGTGCCAGGGGATAGAAGCCGTGGCGGTGACGATTCGAGAACACGAACAAGAGGGAGGATGGCTTGTCATCCTAGACTGCCCTCCTCCGCGTGGCAAGGTTTCCTTTTCCCTGCCCGCTCACGAAGTCACGCGTTCCACCTCGGACATCGATGTGATCTTCTGCTTCACGAGTGTGAGCCCCATCTCGCGCATGGAGGTGAACCCCTGCTTGCGGGCGGCTTCCTCGATTTGCTGCGCCGTCTCGTTCTGGAGGACAAGGTTTTGTATTTCGGTGGTGGCGATGAGCAGTTCGGCGATTACAGTGCGGCCGCCGTAGCTCTTGCTGTCCCGTGGGTCGCACTGCGCGCCCGGGGCGCGACAGGGTTCCGTGAGCGTGCGGACGAGACGTTGTGCGAGGATGCCGCGAAGCGCGGGGCCGAACGTGTAGGGACTCACGCCCATGGAGAGGAGACGCGGGATGGCCTCGATGGAGGAATTCGTGTGGAGGGTGGAGAGCACGAGGTGGCCCGTGAGGGAGGCGTCGATGGCAGTCTGCGCCGTCTCGAGGTCGCGGATCTCGCCGACGAGGATGATGTCGGGGTCGTGGCGGAGGAGCGAGCGCAGCCCCGAGGCGAAGGTGAAGTCGTGATCCGGATCGATCTGGCTCTGGACGATGCCGCCGATCTCGTACTCAATCGGGTTCTCCAGCGTGGTGATATTGCGCTTGGTGCCGATGAGTGTCTGGAGGAGCGCGTAGAGCGTGGTCGTCTTCCCTGATCCCGTGGGCCCCGTGACGAGGAAGAGCCCGTTGGCGTGTTTCATCACGTCAGCGAGCTGCTGCTTCATGCTCTCCGGGAAACCGAGCTGATCGAGGGGGACGATGCCGCGCCGCGGGTCGAGCAGGCGGAGCGTGAGCGTCTCGCCGAAGCGTGACGGGATGATGGCGACGCGGATGTTCACGGTCCATCGCTCGGGTGATCCCTGGGCGTTCTGCATCGTGCCCTCGAAGGTGTACTGGCCGTCCTGCGGGATATTCGTGATGTTCATCTTCAGGCGTGCGGCGAATTTCACATGACGCACGAAGTCGATGTAGGTTTGCTGCTTGATGTGCGCGAGAGGTTCCAGAACTCCGTGGATACGCACCTCGAAGCGGACGAACTCCTTCTCGGGGGAGGTGTGAATATCGGAGATCCCCTCTCGCACGCAGTACTGCTGCAGCGTCTCGAGGAGCGTCTTGCCGTCCATCTGCTCCCAGGTGTTCGGAGCCATCCCATTATCATAGCACAAATGTTGAGTTTGAGCCATCTGTGCGAAGCCTGAGGCCTTAAGCCATTAAGCTGTAAGCGCTTCGTTACATGAGCAGGATTCTCCATGCAGAGAGCTTATGGCTTACACGTCTTATAGCTTCGTCAAAGCTTCGCTTCGCCATCAATGCCTGATGACGGCCACTCGGCGCTTCACCCTTCCTGTCCTATACTGGCGGCCCCATGTCCGCGTACCGTCCGCTCTCGGAAACCCAGCGCAACCGCTCCCTCTATCAGCGGATGTTCCTCGTGCATGCGTTCCTCTTCCTCTGCGCGCTCGTGGTGGTGGCGCGGCTCCTCGAGCTGCAGCTGCTCCGCGGGGACGAATTCCTCGCCTCCGCGCAGGCGCAGCACTATGGGGGGGTCGTCCTCCCCGCGCGTCGCGGCGAGATCCTCGCTCTCAGCAGCAAGACGGGGGAGACGAGCATTCTCGCGACGAATACGACGCTCGATCTCGTGTACGTCGATCCGCTCATCACCGATGATCCGACGCTCGTCGCCGAGACGCTCGCGGACATTCTCGTGACACCGGAGTTTTGTGATGCCTGCGCGAAGGGCGCGCAGAGCTGCCCCCGGGAGCTCATGGATTACTTCGCTCCCGCATTCGACCCCTTCGAACGTGTCCGTACTATCAAGCCGGAGCAGCTCCTCGAGCCGCTCCCGAAAGAGCTGCCGCTCCCGTCAGATCTCGTCCTCCCCGATGTCACGGAGGTGCGTCGCCGCTTCGCGCGGAACATCGAGGAGCTCATCGCGGAGAAGCGCGTGCGCTTCGTCCCGCTCATGTACGGCGCCACGAAGCTCCAGATACGCAGCGTGCAGGAGCTTGGAATCAACGGCATCAACGTCAATGTGGATGGCAAGCTGATCTACGCGGATCCGGAGGAAGTGAACCAGTCGGGCATCACGGAGACCGCGCGCAAGCTCTCGGGGATCCTCGAGATGGACGCCGCTGTCCTCCGCAACCTCCTGCGCAGCCGCCCCCTGCGCTACGTGTCCGTCATGCGACGCCTGCCGCCCGTCCTCTCCGCACGCATCCGCGAGGTACAGCAGCAGTCCCAGCAGGAAACCCTGCGACGCAAGAAGGCCGCCGCGAATCCTTCCGCTGCGGAGCAGATCGCAGATCCTCTCCGCTCCATTGCCCTGCTTGCCGAGCACTGGCGCTTCTATCCCGATTCCACCCTCGCCTCCAACGTCGTGGGGTTCCTCAATGCGACGCAGGAGGCGCAGTACGGCATCGAGCGCACCTTCGACCCACAACTCCGCGGGCAGGAAGGTCTCATCAGTACGGTGAGCGATCCGACGGGCGGGCAGATCCTCACGGCGGAGCAGACGATCGTCGATCCGAAGGATGGCGACTCGGTCGTCCTGACTGTCGATCGTTCCATTCAGGAGGAGGTGGAGGCCATCATGGAGCGCTCTGTGAAGGATTTCGAGGCGGACAGCGGGCAGGCTATCGTCCTCGATCCGAAGACCGGGCGGATCCTTGCGATGGTGAATGCCCCCCTCTTCGACAGCAATAACTACAGCATCGTATACGAGAAGGAGCCCATCTACCTCGACGAGGGAAAACGCAAGC
>JAQUNQ010000037.1 GCA_028717505.1 Candidatus Peribacteraceae bacterium | reverse complement strand
TTCACCGTCCTGCCGGACACCATGGACCCGCGTTCGAGCGGCATTGATGCCGAGCAGACCACGCTGACACCGGATGGAAGAGATGAGGTGAAAGTGACCGTAAGCCTCCGTGACCGCTTCCTGAATACCCTCTCCGGCCGGCCGGTGCAACTCATCGCGAGCCGCACGGAAGATCGCATCATCGCGCTCACTGCGGAGACGGATGCCGATGGACAGCAGGCCTTCCTCCTCTCCACGACCCGGGAGGGAGACTGCAGTCTCCGCGCCCTGGACCTCATCAGCGGAAAACTCCTCGACGCACAACTCACCATCTCCGCCGGAACCTTCGACGGCATGGGGGGATACAGCGCGGAGGATGCCAACTGGTACGGCACCAGCGCAGTGCGGAGTGCGCCAGTCGGCCAATTCATGGGAAAGACCCTCTACGGACAGGTGTCGGGTCAGCCTGCCGCCACCTTCGACGTCATCGACCACTTCCGCATCGAAATCGCACTCCCCGGTGCCCTCGAACCCCTGCCTGCAGGGAGCAGCGTTTCCGTCCCCGCACGCCAGGACATGACCTTCCGCATCTTCGCGGAAGACCGCACGGGGAATACTGTGGAGGACTACACCGGCACGGTGTACTTCTCCTCGACGGACGCGAAGGCAACCATCCCCTTCGGACCCCGCCAGTTCAGTCTCCGCGACCTCGGCGTGAAAACGTTCACGCTCGGATTGCGGTTCGACACTCCCGGGCAGCAGACGCTGGTCGCGGAAGATTCCACCAAAACCATCCGCGGCAGCCAAACACTCACCGTGGAGGGAGACATCGGTTCTTCGACGGAGCGCAGCATCCTCATCACTTCCCCGGCACCCGGCTCGACCGTCGGAACACCGACAGTCGCCCTGAAGGGTTCCGGCCCGGCCCTCATCAACCTCATCGCCACCGGCGGGAAGGAGGTTGCGCGCGGCGAGACAGATGCGGATGGATTCTTCGAGATTGCAGTGGCGCTCGACACGACGAAGACGGAGCACCTGCTGCGTGTGGAGGAGTCCACGGGAAAATATCGCTCGGATGACCACAAACTCTATCTGGATGCGACTCCGCCCGCCGTGACCTCGACCGTCTTCAATCCCCCGAATCCCTCCGAGGACCAGGAAACCACCCTCACCATCAAGAGCGAACCTGCCCTGAGTATGGCAAACCTGGAAGTGGACGGACAGAAGATCAACCTCCTCCCCGTCGCGACACAGACCGGCTCCTATGCGGGGCGCTTCAGCATCGCGAAGGCGGGGAACTACCAGCCCACCATCACGGTTCGCGACCAGTATGGCAATGAGGCGAAGGTCATGAGCACCCTCACGGTGGGGCAGAAGCGCCCGCCGAACGTGAAGAACCTCGTGGCGGAATCGAAGGCAGTGAATACCGTCGCACTCAAGTGGGATCCGGTCGCCTCCGAGAAGGTGGACGCCTATCGCATCTACGTGGGGGAGGACCCAAAGAGCTTCGCCTACTCGCTTGATACTGATCAGGCTGTCTCCGCTGCCACCGTCGCCGGCCTGAAACCGGCAGTCACCTACTACTTCGCCGTGACGGCCCTGCGCGGCGGCGTGGAGAGCGCGGAGAAGAGCAATGTGGCGAGCGCCACCGTCATCGGCCTGAACCTCATCGTGACGCCGGGAGACACCATCCTCCAGCTCGACTGGAATCCACTGCAGAAGACGACTCCCCTCTCCGCATACATGCTGGAGTACGGCGTGGAGCCGAACACCCTCACGGAGAAGCGCATGCTCAATGGCGAGCTCCAGACATACACGATGCGCGATCTCATCAACAGCGTGACTTACTACCTCAAGCTCACTCCCGTCACGACGACCGGCGAGGCACTCCGGGACCTGAGTGTGACCGGCGAGGGAACGCCGCAGGGAACCGGCTACCACCCGTCCGCAGCGGAAGAGCTCCCCTTCGACCCCAGCACCCTCCCCCCGCCCAATCTCCACGAAGGGGCGCCGGCCCTCTCGCATGAGGGGTTGCCACCCATCGTCTGGTGGATGGCGCTCGCCGGGGCCGCAGTTCTGTACGGACTGCACTGGCACCGCCGGCGCACGCTCCGCATGACACTGGAATTCCTGCAAGCCATGGAGCGCCGCTACAAGGAGTAGAATTTCCCCGTCCGCCCATGACCCCTGCAAAAACAATGTCCATCGGCGGAGCGACGTACGACATCTTCGTACGGGTGAACCACGAGACCACCAGGAATAATGAGGGACACCCCTCTTTTACGCTGCCTCTCGGCGGAAAAATTCCCATCGAAGAGGTGGTGGAAACCTGCGGTGGCGGCGCCTGCAATACCGCAGTCGGGCTCTCCCGCCTCGGATGCAACGCCTCCTTCGAGGGGGTCATCGGCTCCGATCAGTGGGGGCAGCGTCTGCTCGAAACCCTGCGCAATGAGGGTACGGACGTGCGCTATGCGACGATCGTCGATGGGGAGATTTCCAGCTTCTCGCTCATCCTTCTCGCGAAGAACGGAGATCGCGTGATTCTCTATGAGCCGGGCACGAACGAGCATCTCCAGAGATCGAATTTTGATTTTGAGATCGCCGCCCAGATGGACTGGGTGTACCTCAATCACATCCAGGAGCAATCCACCGTGATTCAGGATGATATTGTAAAAATTCTCACGCGGGATGAGAGTCCGCGCTTCACCTGGAACCCCGGCGGCAACCAGATCACCCAAGGCATCACATCTCCCACGAATCTCCGCCTCCTCAAGTACACCGACGTCCTTCTCCTCAATGACGAGGAGGCTCTCCGCTTCGCCCGGGCGCGCTCCATCGAGCAGGCGCTCCGCATCCTCATCAAGACCGGGACGAAGTCCGTCTGCGTCACGGAGGGGAAGAACGGCGTCACCGCGACCGACGGGGCGAATATCTACCACTGCCCCACCCTCCCCATCGCGAAAGTCGCGGATACGACGGGCGCAGGCGATGCTTTTGGCACAGGTGTCTCCTGGGCACTTCTCCAGGCAATGGACTTCCCAATCGCCCTCCAAGCGGGTACAATAAATGCTGCGAGTGTCGTCAGCGCCATTGGCGCGCAGAATGGACTTCTCACAGACACCCAGATGCGAGAACAACTTGCAAGGACCGAGCTGACTGTGGAAGTTCATCCGCTCTGAAGTCGTTCCCCGACCCTCACCTCCCAACACACCTATGTCCGACGATCAACTGCTCCAGGTTCAGGAACTCATCGAGAGTGCCGCCTCCTCTCTGAAGACGGCGAATGCCCTGCTCCGCAATCTCACGGGAGTCACGAGCACCGACCGCGAGCGCATCGTCTCGCGGGCGAGCGCCATGGGCGCCGGTCCGGTGAGCGGCAAGGTGGTCGAGGGCATCTTCGATGGGCAGAACATGGTGGACTCCTCCGGCAACACGTACCCCGTCCCCGCGAACTACGCCAGCAAGAGCAAGCTCGTGGAGGGCGATGGTATGAAGCTCACCATCACGGACGAGGGCAAATTCATCTACAAGCAGATCGCACCGGTGAAGCGCCGGTCGATCGTGGGCGTGCTCATCCAGGAAGACGGGCAGTACAAGGTGCTCGCCGAGGGCAAGGCCTTCCGCGTCCTCCTCGCCTCGGTCACGTTCTACCGCGCAGAGGTCGGCGACCAGGTGACCATCCTCCTCCCCGAGGAAGGCGAGGCAAAGTGGGGCGCCGTGGATGCCGTGATCCCCAAGCACCTCGCGGAAGCCGCGGCGAAGGTTGCCGTGCAGCGCGGATCAGTGGAGAGCGCGGATGGGGAACTGAAACCACTGTGACATGAGAGACAAACCTCACGGTTTTTCTCTCATGAGCTCTCTTTTCCCTGAGTGGTGCGGCTCCAGCGTGGGGCCCGCGAGACCCACGCTTCGCCGCGAAATTTTTTTATAGATACCTCAACAATAACGAACCACAAAAGGTAGGAACCGCGCGTGCGGGGGGTGAAGGGGAAGGCCCTGTCCCCCGCACATGCGGGGGATGCTGACGACGAGGCGGCTCCGAAGCCTTGGAGGAGCCGACGAGGAGGCGCAGGGCCGGGCGGAGGGGGAACTCACGCGCGGAGCGTTTCTTTGCTTCTTTCTTTTCGCCCTGAAAAGAAAGAAGAGGCTATCGGATGAGGGAATGAACCAACAGAGAAGTACAAGGTGCTTTCTGGAAAGTGGGAGGGCGGACCTGTATCCTCCGCTCGATGAAAATCCCCCCACGCGTCACCGTGCCCGTGGCCTTCGCGCTCCTCTGCGCCGGAGCGCTGGTCGCCTTCGTGTGGTGGAACCTCAATGAAGCGACGGAGCAGCTCATCGCACGAAAGAAGAGCACCCCCCTCGTGGAGACCTCCACCGGGACAACGGTGATCGAGGAAATCCCCATCGATCCGCGCGACCAGGCCCTCCTGCACCTCAGGCAGGGAGACATCTTCGCCCTGCGTGGCGAGTGGGAGGAGGCAGAGGCAGAGTACCAGAGGGCCGTCGACGCCAATGGAGGTCTGCCCGCCCTCCGCAAGCTCGCGCAGGCCCAGCTCCAGCGCCGTGACCTCACGGGACTGCAGGAGACGCTCCACAATCTGAAGGCAGCCGGCGCGCGTGCGGAGGATGTCTTCCTCATTGAGACCATCATCCTCCTCCGCACGGGAGAGCTCGTCACCGCGCGCGAGAAGCTCGAGAGTGCAGAGGATTCTCCGCAGAAACACTATGGTCTCGCGCTCCTCGGCATCATCGAAGGCAATCACGAGGCAGCGCAAAATGAGCTCAAGAACGTGATGGGAGGATGGGAACCGACCCTCCGGTCCTATGCCCGCTCCCTCCAGTCGGCCTACGACGAATTCGCCCTCTTCCCGGAGGGAAAGAACATGCATCTCGTGACACTCCTCTCACGCGCGCTGGCGCAGGTGCAGGAGTGCGAGCTCGCTCTCCCCCTCCTCGCGCAGGTCACGCAGCAGCAGGATGACTATCGCGATGCCTGGATCGTGCGCGGCTACTGCGAGCTTACGACGGAGCGCTTCGGCGAGGCGCTCACCTCCCTCGAACGCGCCTATAACCTGAACCCCGAGAAGCCGGAGACGCAGTACTTCCTCGCCCGCGCCTACGCCGCTCTCGGCCAGCACGACAACGCCATCACCTTCCTCGAGTACGCGCTCGAGAACGGCTTCGAGCCGCAGGCGGAAGTCCGCCGCATCCTCGCAGCGGAGGCGCTCACGAAGGGGGATAACGGCCTCGCCCTCCGGCAGTACGAGGCACTCACGCAGGAGAAGGACGTGACAATGGAATCCTTCGAGGGCTACGTCACCACGGCCCTCGCCCTCGGGAGGAAGGAGGAGGCCTCTGCCATGGCACAGCGCGCCCTCGAGCGCTTCCCGGAGAATGCCGTCGCCTACGACCTCTCCGGCTGGACGCTCGCCGCACTCGACCGCAAGGAGGAGGCGCGCGCGGCACTCACGCGGGCGCTGGAGATCGATCCGCTGCTCGCGAGCGCGAAGGAGCGGCTGGAGAAATTGAAGTGAGAATATTGGTGATCAGGGATCAGAACATGGCCCTGATACACTGATACTCTGATATTCTGATACTCCTATGCAGCGAACCTGCAAAAACTCCTGGTGCCAGCAGCCCTTCGAGATCACGCAGGAGGACCGAAACTTCTACGAGAAAGTGTCTCCGATCTTTAACGGGAAGAAGGAAACGATTCAGCTGCCGACCTTATGTCCGGAGTGCAGGTTGCATCGTCGTATGACATGGAGGAATGAGCGCAACCTCTTCCACAGAACCTGCAGCCGATGCGAACGTCCTGTCATCGCCCTTTACCATCCCCACACATCATTCCCCGTGCTCTGCGCCAATTGTTTTTTCGGAGAGAGAGATGATGAAACTGCACTGGGGAAGCCATTCAATCCTGCCGCAACATTCTTCGGGCAATTCGCGGAGCTCCTCGCACGTGCCCCGCGCATCGCACTGCTCTCGAAGAATTCTGAAAACTCTGAATACACTAACCACGCAGCGGACAATAGAAATTGCTATCTCTCCTTCATCATCTTCACCTGCGAGGACGTTCTCTACTCGCGAAAAGTCTTCGGCTCGCGCAACATCGTCGACTGCCACTATGTTTTCGAGTCCAGCGACCTTGCCTATGAGTGTTTCTGGTCGAGCAGATTGAATCGCTGTTCATACCTCATCAACTGCTTCTCGATGTCAGACTCGCATTTCTGCATCGACTGCAGGAATTGCACCTCCTGTTTCCTCTGCAGCAACTTGAGGAATAAGCAATTCTGCTTCGAGAACAAGCAGTATTCCCCGGAAGAATATGATCGGCTGGTCGGCGGGCGAAGGGGATCGCATCGCCAGCATCTTCAATGGAAAGAACTGTTCAGAGAACGCGCGGTGCATCAAACCATCTACAAGAACCTCGAAATCACGAACGGGGAAAACTGCAGCGGCGATTATCTCCTGAACAGCAAAAATCTCCATCGGTGCTTCTACTCCACTGCAGCAGAGGACATGCGGTACTGCGTAGAGTGTGATCCCTCCCGATCGCTGGGTGTCGCTCACGATGCAATGGACGTCTTCGGCTTCGGCTCATCAGAACTCCTGTATGAAGTCCAATCACAGGCAAATGGTTACCATACGATCGCCAACAACTTCAGTTATGATGTTCGGAATTGCTTCTACATCGATAATTGCCACGATATTCAAGATTGCTTCGGATGCGTCGGCCTGCATCACAAACAATACTGCATCCTCAATAAGCAATATGCGAAAGAGGAGTATGAACGGCTGGTGCCGCGGATCATCGAACACATGCGGAAGAACGGAGAATGGGGCGAATTCTTCCCCTCTTCGCTCTCCCCCTTCTCTTACCACGAGACAGTCTCCCAACAATACTTCCCCCTGACGAAGGCAGAAGTGAATAAACGGGGCTGGAGATGGCAGGAGGAAAAAGATGAAGCGCCAAAGGTAAACGAGATGCTCTCTGCGGGAGATCTCCCCGATTCCATCGACGATATCTCGGATGACATCCTGAACACGACAATCGAATGCGGGGCAACCAGGAAACCATTCAAGATAGTAAAACAAGAGCTCAATTTCTATCGCATAATGCGCCTGCCCATCCCCCGCCTCCATCCGGACGAGCGTCACCGCAGGCGCATGGCGCTCAGAAATCCGCTCACGCTCTGGAACCGAGTGTGCAGGAAATGCGGAAAGGAGATGCAGACGACCTACGCGCCCGACCGACCGGAACAAGTTTATTGCGAGGAGTGTTATTTGAAGGAGGTGTATTGATCGGTAGCTCGTAGCTCGGGAACTCAAATTCCGAACTACCAACTACCAACTACGAGCTACTATAATTCCCACATGCAGCGAACCTGCAAAAACTCCTGGTGCCAGCAGCCCTTCGAGATCACGCAGGAGGACCGTGACTTCTACAAGAAGATTTCGCCAACATTCAATGAAAAGAAAAAAGCCATCCCTCCTCCCACGCTGTGCCCGGACTGCCGCTTCCAGCGCCGGATGGTCTGGCGAAGGGAACACGCGCTCCTGAGCCGCACCTGTTCGCTCTGCAAGCGGAACATCGTCTCCGTCCACGGCCCCGAAGCCACCTATCCCGTGTATTGCCTGAAGTGCTGGTGGGGCGACGGGTGGGACCCGAGCTCGTACGGAAAACCATTCGATCCCGACCGCTCATTTATCGAGCAATTCGGCGCACTCCTGGGAGTGGTCCCGCAGATCGCCATGATGAATGATGACGGCGTGGGGAGCGAAAACTGCGAGTACTGTCAGGATTTTGCATACGGAAAGAATTGCTATCTCATGACAGGCGCATGGCAGATACAGGACTCCTACTACTGCGATTACAACTGCATCAAGAGCCGTCTTCTCTGCGACTGCCTCTCGACCGACCTTTCGGAAATTGCATACGCATGCATGGCATGCCAGCGTGTTCACCGCTCAGGGTTTCTCCGCCACTGCGAAAGCTGCTATGACTGTTTCTTCGGGTTGGAACTCAAGGGCTGCAGGAACTGCATCGGATGCATCAACCTGCGCCAGAAGGAATACTGCATCTGGAACGAGCAGCTCTCGAAGGAAGAGTACGAACAGAAACGACGCGCGCTCCGACTCAACACGCGCTCAGGCACCGAGGCGATGAAAAAGCGTTTCGAGGAATGGACGCTCTCCTTCCCCCGCCGGGCAGCTCACCTCGTGCACTGCGAAAACTGTCTCGGAGACGAGCTCTTCCATTGCAAAGACACTCTCGGTTACCAGTTTGATGGCGCCGAGTACTGCAAGTTCATCATCCACGGCGACGGCCCGCAGCATTGCTACGACGTCAGCCAGACCGGCAAGTGCCAGTGGTGCTACGAGGGATGCACGCCGGACAATTCATACATGACACACTTCACGACGTGGTGCTGGCGCGATCGCGACACGCTCTACTCGGACAACTGTCACAGCTCCAGCAACCTCTTTGGCTGCATTGGGCTCAGGCACAAGCAGTACTGTGCCCTGAACAAGCAATACACGAAGGAGGAATATGAGCGCGTAGCAGAGAAAATAACCGATCGCATGATTGCCGATGAAGAATGGGGGGAATTCTTTCCCATGGCACTCTCTCCGTACTGCTACAACGAAACCAACGCACAGGAGAGTTTTCCACTCACGCGGGAAAGCGCACAGAAGAACGGCCTTCGCTGGCGCGATCCTCATCGGACTCCGCCCAGGCCGCAGACCTCTGTCGTGCCCGATGCCATTGATGATGTCCCCAACAGCATCGTACAGGAACTTCTCGCCTGCGAACGATGCCACAAAAATTTCAAAATTCTCCCGCAGGAGTTGGCGTTCTACCGGACGATTGCGCTCCCCGTTCCCTCCTGCTGCTACGACTGTCGCTATGCGGAACGTCTGATGCACCGCAACCCGCGGAAGCTCTGGAAACGGAGCTGTGCGCAGTGCGGGAAAGAAATCCAGACGACGTACAGTCCAGAGAGACCGGAGAAAGTTTATTGTGAGGAATGTTATTTGAAGGAGGTGTATTAGGACGAATGGATAATGGAAAATTGATAATGACTTCGGAGAATTTTCCCGTTCAGGGCCTGAGGCCCCCTCAGGGCCGAATAGCCATTATCCATTTTCCATTCCGGTGAAAGGCTATAATCGCTTCGCATGCAGCACACGTGTCGCAATCCTTGGTGCAAGCAGCCCTTCGAGATCACATCGGACGACCTCGCGTTCTACGAGGAGATGGCGCCAACCTTTGCAGGAAAGAAGTTCGATATTCCAACACCGATTCATTGCCCCGAATGCCGCGATCGGCTGCGGTACACCTTCCGCAATGAGCGCCACCTCTATCACCGCGCCTGCGATCTCTGCGGAAAGGAAATGATCTCCATCTACGCACCCGAGAAGCCCCTGAAGGCCTACTGCCCCACATGCTTCTTCTCCGATCGTTGGGATGCGGCATCGTTCGGACGCACCGTAGATCTCCAGCGCCCTTTTTTCGAGCAGTTCGCGGAACTCAAGCGTGAAGTGCCCCGCTTGGCCATCGATGTCCTCAATAATGAGAACAGCGACTACTCGAACATCTCCATCGAGAACAAGAACTGCTACCTCGTCTTTGCCACGGTGCGCTCCGAGCGGTGCATGCACTGCCGGAAAGTCATCCAGAGCCGCGACAGCCTGGATTCCAGTTACTGCGAGCGCATCGAACTCTGCTACGAATGCATTGATTGTGCCAATTGTTATCAACTCCTCTTCTCTGAGCTCTGCACGGATTGTGCCTTCTCCTCCTTCCTCTACGACTGTATCGGCGTCCAGCACTGCTTCCTCTGCTCCAACCTGCGGAATAAGCAGTACTGCTACATGAATCAGCAACTCACAAAGGAGCAGTACGAAACGAAATTGAAGGCACTCATGGAGAGCACGCCCTTTCCGGACCTCAGAAAAAAATTTCAGGAGCTGAAGATTTCCGCCATTCACCGTGCAGATCAAAACATTCAGACGGAGAACTGCAGTGGCAATTACCTCAGGAACTGCAAAAACTGCTTCGGATGCTTCGACATCCACCATTCAGAGGATTGCACCTACTGCAATGAAGCGGTGACCGGCCTCAAATCCTCCATGGACTGCTCCTTCATCACCATGGAGTGCGAGCGGGTGTTCGAATCCTGCAGTTGTTCCAACGCAACGATCGCCAGCTGCTTCAGCTTCGGATGTCGCGATGGGAATCATCGTCTCCTCTACTGCGATTCTGTTTACTCCTGCCATGATCTCTTCGGATGTGTGGGCCTCCGACACAAGGAGCGCAGCATCCTGAACAAGCAGTATTCGCGCGAAGAATACGAGAAACTTGCCTCTCAGATCATCGAGCACATGCGCCACACGGGTGAGTGGGGCCTCTTCTTCCCGGC
>JAQUNQ010000036.1 GCA_028717505.1 Candidatus Peribacteraceae bacterium | reverse complement strand
GTGGCGGCGATAGCGGAGGGGGTCATCGGCGCAGCGCTTTCTTTCGCCCTTTCTTTGCCGCGCTTGGCAAAGAAAGGGCAACACTCGTTCCGCTGGGGAAGCCCTGTGATTCCTTCTTTCTCTGTCTACCCGACAGAGAAAGAAGCAAAAGAGAGCGCACCGCGCGCCAAAGCCCACTCCACCCGGCCCTGTGCCTCCTCATCGGTTCCTACAAGGATTCGGAACCGATTCGTTGGCAATGTCTGCGGACAGGGCCTTCCCCTTCACCCCCCGTGGCGCGCGGGGCCACCCAGTACGGTCTTCTTAGAGTCTCTTCGGTTTCCTCAGTTTCTTCGGTATTCTTCTTCCATGTCCGACTCCTGGCTCGATCGCATCCCTTCCCGTGAACGCCAGCGGCTGCGCGAAAAATTCCGCCTGTCCGAAGCGGAGTACGAGAAGCTGCGTGAGAAGGTGAAGGGGCCCGAGGCGATGGAGCGGGAGATGCGGAGGAATGAGCTCCTTGCTGAGCTCAGGTTCGCGATGGAAACCGAACCGAAGGTGGCGGAGGCCCTGAAGGCACAGGTGCAGGAGGATGTGCAGAGGGAGGGGCTTGAGTCGGTGTTGCGCATCGAAAAAGTTCCTGCGGGTCTTGCGGTCTCTCTCGAGAAGGGGCTCTTTGCTCTCTCCGTGGAGGCGGACAAGAAGACGAACGAGGATCAGCTCGTGGTCGTTCCGGAAGGAAACATCGCCCTCGCCCTTCCACTCACGCTCCGGTTCAGCAATCAGTACCTCGGACAGTTCAAGAGGGCGGCATAACGCTCATCGGTTGTGTGTTTTTCCCTGCGATTACATCGACAGGAAAAGCACCCCGAACGCGCAGATGACGAGAAACCAACGCATGAGGCTGCGCAGCCTACGGCCACCACCCCTCAGAAATCAAGTGGCACATTGAAAAGAGCCCTTGATGGAGCGATAAAATTTGAACAAAATATTATTTCAGATAATCCGGGTGAAGCTTCGAGATTTCCGCGATGTCATCATCCGGAGCGACCTTGTTGGTGATCGTTTTTCCGCAGGTGACGCACCGGTGGACGATCATCCAGCCCTTCGCTCCGCGATGATCCACTCCGACAGGCTCCATGAGGCTGTCACAGGATGACCCGCGATCTCCCGGACCCCGGTCATCCACGTGCTTCGAGTAGAGGCAGTGCGGGCAGTGGTTGCGGTAGCTGCCGCTTACGAGTGGCTCCACAGAGGCGCCGCAGTGCTCGCAGGTGAAGGGCTCCTGGCGGGGAATGAATGGCATTGCTAAACGTTGAACCGGAAGTGCATCACATCTCCATCTTGGACCACGTACTCTTTCCCTTCGGATCGCATCTTTCCTGCCTCCTTCGCCTTCAGCTCTCCGCCAAGCGTGATGTAATCGTGATAAGCGATCGTCTCCGCGCGGATGAAGCCCTTCTCGAAGTCGGTATGGATCACGCCGGCGGCTTGCGGTGCCGTCCAGCCACGGTGGATGTTCCACGCCCGCACTTCCTTGGGGCCCGCCGTGAAGAAGGTCTGGTACCCCAGCGCGGCGTACGCCGCCTGGATGAGCTGACTCAGGCCGGACGAAGTGACGGAGAGCTCCGCGAGGAATGCCTGCGCCTCTTCGGGCGCGAGATCCTGCAGGTCCTCCTCAATCTTGGCTGAGATGGTGATGACCTGTGCTGCATCGGGGAGATTGAGCTGGCTGCGGGCTTCGTGGGTACTCACCGTATGGAGCTGCTCCTCGGCCACGTTCGCGGCGTAGAGGATGGGCTTCCGGGTGAGAAGACAGAACTGCCTTGCGATGCTCTCCTCTTCGGGGTGGAGCGTGATGGCACTCGCAAGCTGCCCGGCCTTGAGGGTATTGAGGAACTTGTCCAGGACGATCACCTCCTTCTGTTTCTCCTTGTCCCCCGTCCGCGCCGCATTGCGCGCTTTCTCCAGGCGCTTCTCGAGTGCTTCGATATCGGAGAGGATGAGTTCGATCTCCACGGTTTCACGGTCACGCTTGGGATCCACGGATCCTTCCACGTGGATGACGTCGCTCCCGGGGAAGAGGCGGACGACCTCGCACAGCGCATCCACTTCGCGGATGGCGGCGAGGAATTTGTTGCCGAGTCCCTCTCCCTTGCTCGCGCCCCGCACGAGGCCGGCGATATCCACAAACTCGATGGCTGCGGGGATGATCTTCTCCGGATGGACGAGGGCAGCAAGTGCCTGCAGTCTCTCATCCGGCACCTCCACGATGCCGACATTCGGCTCGATGGTGCAGAAGGGATAATTTGCCGCCTGCGCTCCGCGCGTGCGGGTGAGTGCATTGAAGAGGGTGGATTTGCCCACATTCGGGAGCCCGATGATGCCTATCTGCAGTGCCATGGAGAGGGGATCGGATTATCGGCATAAATCGCTTGTTTGTCCAAAATTTTACAGTGGCAGGGGACATTGACAAATATAGAAAAAAATGTAGTATAACTCCTCTTTCTATGAGCTACCGACGCATTCTGTTCCTCTTGGCTCTCTGCGTGCTTGTCGGCTTTACGACGAGCGTGTTCGCAGCGTCCTTCCCGGACGTGACGGGGACGGTCTATGAGACTGCATTCTCGTCCCTCTCGGCTGCGGGGATCGTGCAGGGGTACCCGGATGGCTCCGGGCGTCCGTGGTCGCCGCTCAATCGTGTGGAGGCCCTGAAAATCGTGCTCAATCTCGATCAGAAGAGCCAGTCCCGCGTGACGTTCTATCAGCGCAATCTCCCGCCGATGGCGCTCTTCTCAGACATCGATCAGTCCGCCTGGTACGCCCCGTACGTGGAGGCGGGATTTGAACTTGGTCTCATCACGGGGTACCCGGACGGGACCCTGCGGCCTGCCCAGCTCCTCCGGGTGGAGGAGGCAGTGACCCTCCTCGAGCGCTCCGTGGGAGAGGGTGGCGGAGGGGCGGAGATGGCCGAGCTCTCGTCCTACATCGAGAATCGCGACGGGCAGTGGTTCACCGCTTCCATCAATGGTGCCATCCAACGGAACCTCGTGATGCATCAAGGAACGCTTCGCCTCGGGACGGCGATCACGCGCGGACAATTCTTCGACATGGCCTACCGCTTAAAGACCGTGCGCGCCTCGGGGGCCACCGCCTACACTGGCGAGGAGCCGCAGAATCAGGCAGTCGTGCCAGTGGTGCAGTGGGGCGGCGGGCAGCAGACGGGAAATCTCGCCAGAGTGCCCTATGCCTCGGAGAAGTACTTCGCCATCACGATGCCGACCCTCGGCATTTCCGATCTCTCCGTCACCCATCCGCAGGATGCCTTCTCGAACGATGGGATCCTTTCCCCGCTCCAATACGGCGTGGGTCACCTCTTCAGCTACCCGGGAAATGGTGGGAAGATCATGGTGTACGGGCACTCCAGTGGATATCCCTGGGATATCTCGCAGTACACGAAAGTCTTCCGCCAGATCAATAAGCTGCAGGTCGGAGACCGCGTCTACGTCACCTACTCCGGGAAGCTCTACGTGTACGAGGTAACTTTCTTCCAGGCGGTAGCCTCCGATGATACGTCACCCTTCAATGATGACGGATCGGGCGAGGAGCTCATCCTCTACACCTGCTGGCCGCCCGATTCCATCTCCCAGCGCTACCTCGTCCACGCACTGCCGGTGGAGACCATCGCCCTGCAATAGCGAAACATTTGGAAAGAGAGCGGGAGTGCCGCTCTCTTTTTCGTTTCATGGGATGGGCGTTACTTCGCCGTTCCGTGCAGCTTCGTCAGACCGTTCAGGTAGTTGACGATGCACTGAGGCTGGCGGTACGTGCTCTGTCCCTGGCATCGCCCCTCGATGAGACGATCTTCCGTTTCAGTACTCACAGTGCCCGGAGCTTTCTCCGTGCGCTGCGTGCGCCACTCGTAGTTGGGGCGGGCGCGGCCCTCATCCTCGATACCGTTCAGCTTCGCCTCCCGGACGCTGCGTCGGTTCCGGTAGACGGTGTCGAAGTGCTCCGTCGACAGCGTGGCGTTCAATTGGGTGTACTGGACAGCTCCGACACCCAGGAGCACACCCGCTGCGATGATCATCAGCACCTTCACGACGAGATGGGCGCGAGAGTTCATGGAATAAAGGGGAAAGAGATAGGAGTGGATGTACGTGGATATTATAACATATATTAATATATATGTAAAATACAGAGAAAGGGCCATTCAGGGATGAAACTTCGATACGAAAGAGGGCGGCCATGAGGCCGTCCTCTTCAGATACTGACGGGAAAAATGGAGGTTATTGCGTTATCTCCTCCAGCTCGCGCGACAAGCCATTGAGGTAATTGATGATGCAGCGCGACCGGCGGACGGTGCTGGTGCCCGGGCAGTACTGCGGCAATTCCTCTGTGGTGGCAGCGCCCCTGAGGCCGGTATTCGGGTTCACGCCTTCCGTCGCGGGACGGGGGGTTGTGCGGACTGCGTCGATCCCGTAGTCGCCTTCGAGACGGATGCTGCGGTTGTTGCGGTAGATGCCGCTGTCCCGCTCCGGAATCGTATCAGCGAACTCCGGATTCACACCTGAGAAGGACACGAGGCTCGCCGCGTAGCGGCTGGCCCCGAAGCTGATGAGTGTACCCACGAAGACGCCAGCGAGGGCGACGACCGTGAGCGAGTAATGGCACTTCTTCGCCATAGAGAGAGGGGAAAGGAATAGAAGTGAGTGTTGTTATTATTATAACATAAAATAAATTATTTACAATAACGCTCAATTAGCCAATTCTCCTCAAGATTTCGCGGTTTACGAATTCTTTCTGCCTTCCGTAGGTGAGACGCGAGAGCTGCTTGAAGGCTTCGGCTGCCTGCGCATCCTTGGGGAAAGTGGTATCCAGCCACGGCCGCGGTACCTCGATGGTGAAGGGGCGGGAGGGCTTGCCGTCGATACAGAGTTTCATGGCGGCCTTGAAGGCATCCATGTTCACGAGATCCTGCTCCGAGAAGACGGGTGCCATCTCCTTGGCGCAGACCTCCGCGTCCTGCGGGCCGATCTTGTAGAACATCATCGTGCCGATGTTGCCGAAGATCGCGCCCTTCAGGCTCGTCTTGCCGGAGAGCCGGTCCTCCTTCTCGAGCTGGTCGATGTACTGGTGGGCGAGGATGAGGCCGAGACGGTACTTGCGGGCCTCGGAGAGGATGGATTCGATGGACTCCGTCACGAAGTTCTGGAATTCATCGATGTAGAGGAAGAAGTCCTTGCGCTCGCCGGCGGTCTGCTGCTGGCGCCGCATGGCGGCTACCTGAATCTTGTTCACGAAAATCATGCCGAGGAGCTGTGAGTTGATGTCACCGACGAGGCCCTTCGAGAGATTCGCGAGGAGAATCTTGCCGCTGTTCATCACCTCAGAGATGTCGAAGGCGCTCTTCGTCTGGCCCACGATGTTGCGGATGAGCGTATTCGTGTAGAACTGGCCAAACTTTGCGGCGAAGTAGGGGATCATCTCCTGCTTCTCCCGCTGGCCGGTCATGGCCATTTGCTTCTCCCAGAAGGCGCGCACGATGGGGTTCTTCACTTTGGAGACCTTGTGTCGCTGCCACTCCTCGTCCGTGAAGAGCTTCACGAGGTCGGTGATGGCGCCGCCCTCCTCCTCGTCCTCCATGAGCGTCAGACAACCGTTGCGGAAGTAGTCCTGGATGCGCGGACCGAAGACCTCGTTGCCGAACATCTTCACCATCATGTTCATCGCATCGAGGGCGATGAGATCGCGCTCCTCGGGCGTCTTTCCCTCGAGGAGGTTCAGGCCCATGGGGCGCTCCGTGTCCGCCGGATTGAAGTAGATCACGTCGTCCGCGCGCTCGCGGGGGATGTAGGGGAGGAGATCATCAATGAGGGAGCCGTGCGGGTCGATGACGCAGAGGCCCTTGCCGCTGTGGAAGTCCTGCCGTGCCATGATCTGGATGGTCGAGGACTTACCGGTACCCGTCTGTCCGATGATGTAGAAGTGGCGGAAGCGGTCCTCGTTCTTCATGAGGATCTTGCGCTTCTCCCCGCGGTAGCTGTTTGCGCCGAGAGAGATGCCCTCTTCCGGTACGTCCTTCGGGGCGGGGGCGATCTTGAAGTTCTGCCACTTGATCGTCTCGACTTTGTTGTACTTGGTGTTCGGCAGGTGGAAGAAGCCCGTGAGCTCCCCACTTCCGAGGATCATCCTCGGCGTGGCAAGTGCCTGGATGATCGTGCGCCGCGGGCAGCGGCGGATGAAGCGGTTCACGATGGAGTTCTGGTTCACGATCTGGGGCTTGTGGAAATAGTTGCCGCGCACATCGTTGAATTGGGAGAAGGAGGCGACGACGGTATCCAGCAGGATCTTCGATCGTGCCTGCGTGTCCGCGGAAGTCACGACGCGGATGACACAGTGGAAGCCTGGACTCCCGGCTTTCTCATCCACGGCCTTGCTGTACTCCTCCACCATTTGCGAGACGCGCTCGCCCGTCGGCTGGTCCTGCTGCGGTCCGACATCGCCGCCCGGCAGGAACATACTGAAGAATGCGCTCATCCAGCTCAAGGGATTGAGGAGCTGCATGCCCTTCCTCTTTGGGTTGATGAGGCGCACCGCCTCGGCTTGCAGCTTCTTCTGCCAGCCGGATTTCGCCGGTCGCAGGACGAACTGGATGGCGGCGCCCTCCGAGACCTTCAGCTTCGAGAAGGCGTTGGTGATGGTGTTCAGTGGATCGCTCTTCAGCTGCGTGTACGTCTTGAACACGGAGGTGAATGGTCTCCTCGGGAGGAGGACCTGCGCGGAGACGACGGAAGTGTCCGTGAAGATGTTGTAATCCTCCACTTCGTCGACGATGGTGTCGGGGTAGAACGAAGTGATCTGCTTCTCCACGAGATGGGCGATCTTCCGCGGGCACACGACGAAGAACAGGATCTCGCCGGCGAGCGCTGCGTATTCCACAGAGAAGAAGGGGACCCCCTTCCACCACCGATCGAAGGTGGAGGGGTAGAGGCTGTGGAGGGACTGGAAGAGGTGGTCCATCACGCCGATGACTTCGCGGAAATCCTGGCCTGTGGAGAACTTCTCTGTTTCAATTTCCCGGTCCTCCTTGCTCTCCTTCTTCGGGACGAGGAGCCGCATGAAGACGAGGTCCCGCTCGCGCTGATGATCAGCCAGAAGGCGCAGGAGCCAGAGGGTTCCCAGGACACCCGCAAGGATGGCGACGAGGCCGGCGAGTAGTAGGAGGATGTCCATGACGCGCGTATCCTACCATTATATCATGAAGAGGGCTTCTCCGGCAGGGAATGGCAGGGGTCCGAGGAGGGGTCGTCTCCTGGCCTGGCGGACGTGGAATTCCGCGCTCCGATCGCTCTTGGCGTACTGCGGGAGGGGGAGGAAGTGGGTGGAGGTCGGGCGCTTTCGGATTGCCTTCCGCATGCGCATCGAAGCACTCGTGCACTCGAGTGGGCGCGTGGAGGAATGGTGGGAGAGCCGCCTCAAAGTGTGGGTGGATGGCGAGGAGGTCTTCCCGCGGATCGAGCGTCTCCTTCTGCGCGCGAAGCACTCCATTGCCGTTCAGATGTTCGTCTGGAAGGACGACCGCGTGGGGCGCCGCATCGCGCTCCTCCTCCTGAAAGCAGCAGAGCGGGGGGTCCGCGTGCAGATCGCCAAGGAGGAGCTGGGGGATGGGCTCGAGTTCGACGAGGACTTCCTCTCCACGCGTGATGCGGACGATCCCGTGTGGAAGGGGTTCTGGTCCCATCCCAACATTACGGTGCACTTCGTGCGGCAGGGGGATCACACGAAGGCCTTCGTGTTTGATGGGCGCATCCTGCTCCTCGGTGGCATGAACATCGGGGAGGAGTATCGCAGTGAATGGCACGACTTCTTCGTGGAGCTCCATGGCACGCGCTTCGTAACGGGCTTCCTCCTGGGGGAGGGGGCATCCTCCCCGCAGGGGACGATCCGCCTCGTCCAGAATGCCGCACGCCGCCGGCAGATTCGTCCGTGCCTCCTCGAGCTCCTCCGCTCTGCACGCACGCACGTCTTTCTGGAGCAGAGCTACGTTTCCGATCCGCAGGTCCTCGGGGAGCTCGCTGCTCTCTCGCGGCGCGGGGTCACCGTGACATTGATTTTGCCGGAAATTCCCGATTTTCACGCGCATGCAAACCGGCAGGCTGCCGCGCTTCTCCTCGAGCGCGGGGATCACCGCTTCCTGCAAGTTCTGCTCTACCCGCGCATGCTCCACGGCAAACTGGTGTTCGTGGACGGCCGCCGCGCATTCCTCGGGTCCGCCAATCTCCTCACTTCCTCCCTCGATTGGATGGGGGAGGCCAATGTGCTCATCGATCGCTGGCACACGCGCGCGATCCTCAAATTACGCAGGGCCATCCGGCGGGATGTCGCCATGAGCCGTCCACTCCTCTCCGTTCCCCGCCTCGGCTTATTCGGAAAGCTCCTGGCGCTCTTCGGACTGTAGAAGAGGCAAAATTTCTCGCTTCCTCGACACCGTGCGTCGGAGACTCTCTTCCCTTCCACGCATTACTTTTTCCACATCTCCTTTGCCTTCAGGAGTGTTGTCACCTTCTCGAGGAGGGTCTTCATAGTCATTTCACTCTTGATGAAAAAATCATCCGCGCCGAGGTCCACGCCGCGCTGGCGATTATTCGAGTCCCCGAAGTTCGTGAGGACGATGATGGGGAAATTCCGGCTTGCCCGTGGGAACCTCTCGAGGACGGCGAAGCCGTCCATCACGGGCATGTTCAAGTCCAGAATCAGGAGGTCCGGCGTCTCCTTCCCGATCTCCTGTATCACCTCCTCTCCGTTCTTCGCCGTCCGGATCTTGAAGCCGGCGAGCGTGAACTTCTTGATGTAGACCTCCCGGAGGACGGCGTCATCTTCCGCAATGAGGATGTTTGCAGTGGACATCAACTAGTATTATAGCGCATTTCTCCTCCTCTTTGAAGAAGATTTTGCCCCGCGGAGTGGGCCTCCCTGAGCCCTCTCAGTCGACTGCCAGGCGGATGTAGGCGAGCACTTTCGCCCCGGCAAGGTACTTCTCGACGCTCATCGAGGGGTCCTTCACGAAGGGCTGCTTGAGAAGCGCGCTCTCCTCCCGGAACTTCTTCTCCTTCCCGATCATGATCTTGTCGAACATGGCCTCGGGCTTGCCCTCCTTTTTCAGCTGCTCACGCCAGATTTCCTTCTCCTTCTTCACCTTCTCCTCGGGCACCTCATCAGGGCTCACACAACTCGGTTTCATGGCAGCGGCGTGCATCGCGACGTCGCGAGCGGCATCCGGCGATCCGCCCTCGAGGCTGATGATCACCCCAATCTTATTATTCGTGTGCAGGTATGTCCCCACGGTCGAGCCTGTGACGAGGCACATCCCGCCGACGGTGATGTTCTCTCCGAGCTTCTGGACGAGGGCGGGGCAGGTCTGCTCCGCGAGTGCCTTGGCAGCCGCTTCACCTTTCGTGAAGAGTGTCTGCACCAGTGCGGTTCCTGCGCTCTGGAAATTAGAGTCGCGGGAGACGAAATCCGTCTCGCACTTCAGGAGGACGATGGCGGCCTTCCCGCTTTCCTGTGCCAGGAAGACGATTCCCTCGAACTGGTCGCGCGCAGCTTTCTTGGCGGCCTGCGCGATGCCACGCTTGCGGAGGATTTCGATGGCCTGGTCCTCATTGCCATTGGCTTCTTCGAGGGCCTTCTTGCATTCCAGCATGGGCACGCCCGTGCGCTGGCGGAGGGAGGCGACGGCGGAGGCGGGAACGGGAGACATGGGGGAGAGAGGGGAAAGGGCGTAGGGCGTAGGGAGTAGGGGGGACTAGTCTTGCTGTGCTTCGGGGGTGCGCTCTTTCGGCGTGCCGCCGAGGGCATCGCGGACGGTCGTGAGGATGATACCGATGGATTTCACGGCATCGTCGTTCGCCGGGATCAAGGTGGCGAAGAGCGACGGATCGACATTGCTGTCGCAGATGCCGTAGACGGGGATCTTCAGGGTATTCGCCTCGAGCACCGCGACGCGGTCGCGCAGTGCATCGATGACGAAGACGGCATCGGGAATCTTCGCCATGCCCGAGACGCCGCCGAGCGCCGCTTCGAGTTTCGTGAGCTTCTTGCGGAGCACCGTCTGCTCCTTCTTCGTGTACTTGTCCACATCCCCCGAGCGGAAGGATTCCTTGAGGTCGAGGAAGAACTTGATGCGTTTCTTGAGGGTGGACCAGTTCGTGAGCAGACCCGGAATCCATTTCTTCGTCACAGTCGGCTGGTTCAGGGATTCGCCGATCGCCTCGATGAGGGGGATGCTCTGCTGCTTCGTGGAGACGAAGAGGATCGTCTTCCCCTCGTTCTGCAGCTTCTTGAGCGCACTCACTGTGTCCTGCAGGTGCTCGCGGGTCATGGTGAGGTCAAAGACGTGGATGCCGCGCTTCACGCCGTAGAGGTAGGGTGCCATCTTCGGATGCCACTTGTTCTTGGGGTGGCCGATGTGACAGGCGGCAGCGAGGAGTTCCGCTTCGGAAGGAATGGGCAT
>JAQUNQ010000035.1 GCA_028717505.1 Candidatus Peribacteraceae bacterium | reverse complement strand
CGGTCCCGCGCATGCGGGACCAGGGAATTCTTCGGCAGGCAAATGCAACAAGGCAAGGATCACGAGACGGTGATGACCGCCCGGACCACGCCCTCTAGACACTCGGTCCAGAGGAGACACGGAGGGACGACCGTCAGCACATGATGCGCTTCGGGCACCTGCTCGTTGGGAATCTTGGGCACGAGGGCAAAGTCCTCGTGCATGAAATGGGGAATGGTCACCCCGTCAATCGGGGGACCGCCCTCTCTCGCATGATGAATGATCCAGTCCAGGTCCCTCCAGCGCTCAATCGTGGCGCGGAGAACCTTTGGATCAGGAGAGACTTCCGGAAAATGCGTCAGCATGAGCCGCACATGACCGGTTTCGTCCCAAATCCTCACGAGAGGGTGCTCCCGGATGGGAGGAAGCTCACCCGGCTTGGTACTTTTCAAGGGCAGATAGAAAACTTCCCAATCCCTTTCCATCAGCACCTGAAGGTTGCCGTGTTCCAGTTTTCCCACCACGGGAAAGAACACCGGCCCCTCCTCGCCATCATGCAAATGCACCTGTACTTGACGCTTCATACGTCCTCCAAAAAAATTCTTTCGCTCCCGGCGCGGCGGATCTTCCCGCCACAGTTTTTCGCCAGGGTGCGAGAGCAGCCGCCGAAGCCCATGAGGCACCGAAGGCCGCCCTCACACAGAAAAGAATCCCTGTCGCCTGTCCTGCCAAAGAACGTACCCGGAACGCAGGGTCTGCCCTCCGGGTCCCGCTATTCTCAGCCAAAACGCCTTGGAAGTCAATGTAATCAGCGCCTTCTCCCGCCTCCCCCTTGGTAGGATAAATTCCCATTTTCTCCGCACCAATATGCCCACCCTCCCCTCTCTCCGAAAACAGGGAACGCCCCTTGCCTTCGCGACGGCGATCATCATCGTCATCCTGCTCGGCATCCTCTTCGCGACGGGCACTCTCCGCATCCCCCGCGGGCCGCTCTCGACGATGGACTTCGCACTCCGCCAGAAAGTGTCGGCCGCGAGCAACCTCCACTTCAGCTTCCCGGAACTCATGGATCACACGAGTGCCGAGGAGGCCATGACGGTGCCGGAAGGAGTGAAAGGGAGCTGGTCCTGGGCCGATAATGTCCTCATCTTCGATCCGTCGGAGAACCTGCCGGCGGGAAAGACCCTCACCTTCCACCTGGACAACTCGGCGCAGCGGAGTGACGGGACGCCGCTCGGAAGGGATCTTGATTTCGTCTTCGTCGTGGCCGGTCCGCCGGAGGTGCGTGCCCGCATCCCGAGCGAGAATGCCGTCGGCATTGCCGACAGCTCGAAGATCACGCTCGTCTTCGATCGCCCCATGATCCCGCTCACGCAGGTGCAGGGTGATTTCGCACAAGCCCGCACGGCGAATTGGCCGGTGACCATCTCGCCGGAGGTGAAGGGACGCTGGCGGTGGCTGAGCACCGTGGCAGTGGAGTACGTCCCGGAGAGCGGTCTCCCCCTGAACACCCGCTACACCGTGACGGTTCCCAAAGGACTCACCTCCGTTACGGGTGACGCGACGGAGAAGGACTTCTCCTGGAGCTTCGAGACGCAGCGCCCGGAACTCGTCTCCACGGAGCCGGAGAAAGGCACCTCGCTCGCGGGACCCACGACCGAAGTCCAGTTGCACTTCAATCAGAACATGGACCCGAAACGCGCAAAAGACGCACTCACCCTCAAGCAGGAATCTGCCGAAGGTGCGGCCAGTGCCCTTCCCCTCCCCTTCACCGTGCGCTCCGGCACGATGAAAATCGACGGGAAGAGCGTGACGGACCCGACGACGCTCGTCCTCAAGCCCGCGAAGCCCTTCTCCTTCAAGACGGCCTACACCGTGACCATCCCGTCGGGACTCCAGAGCAAAGTGGGAGACCTCGGCACGACGAGCAGCGAAGAATTGCGCTTCGCCACCGTCGGTGACATGACCTTCCTCAGCGGGACCTACGAGAATTACGGCATCCACCTCCGCTTCAGCAATCCCGTGAATGCCGACTCGCTCCCGGGACAGATCGCCATTCAGCCGGAGATTGAGGGATGGAAGGACGTCGAGTGGACGGTCTCCACCTGGGAAGACAACGTGGAGATTTTCGCTTCCCCGAGCCTGAAGCCGAGCACGACGTACACCGTCTCCCTCCTCACAGGCATCGCGGATAGCTATGGTCAACGACTCGGGAAAGCCGGGGAGTTCACCTTCACTACCGCATCGCTCCCGCCGCAGGTGAGCATCCGCTCCAAGGGGGAATTCGGCATCTTTGAGCGTGGCAATCCCCCGCTCTACCCCATCAGCACGGTGAACGTGAAGACGCTCCACCTGGAGTTTGCTTCACTCACGCTCCCGGATTTCCTGCAACTTCGGTCCACGAAGCTCGGCAACTGGGATGCGGCCCTGAGCCTCGCAGGCAACAAGGATTACCGCGCCTGGGATCTCGCGGTGACGAAGGAGAAGGATGCCTGGAACACCACCCTCCTCGATCTTGAGAAGGAAGCGGGACGTACTCTCTCCTCGGGAATCTACGCGCTCTCCGTCCGCTCCCCGGAGTACAAGAAGGAATGGGGGGACCGCGCCCCCATCGTGCAGTATCAGTTCTTCGCGCTCACGAACATCGCGCTCACCCTCAAGTACTCGGGGGACCATGCGCTCGTGTGGGCGACGAACATGCAGACGGGCGACCCCGTGCAGGGAGCGGAGATTGGCTTCCACTCGCTCAACGGCACGACGGTCCTCACGGGAGCCACCGATGCACGCGGCTTCTTCGAGACGCCGCTCGATCTCAAATCGTTCACGACCCCGCAGAACGAGTGGGAGCCTGAATTCTGGGTGACCGCCCAGAAGGGAAACGACTTCGCCTTCGTAAGCAGCCAGTGGAACGAGGGCATCCGCTCCGGCGCGTTCGACATCTGGACGGATTTCCGCAATGCCCAAGCCGGTTCCGAGCGCGTGCAGGGATACCTCTACACCGAGCGTCCCCTCTACCGCGCGGGGGATACCGTCTTCTTCAAGGGGATCGTCCGCATGCTCGGGTGGGATGGCACCTTCGGCCTCCCCGAAGCCAGCCGCTCCGTCACCGTCAGCGTGCGCGATCCGAACGGCAATGAAATCTTCAACAAGAATCTCCCCCTCTCCGCTTTCGGCAGCTTCCACGGAGAACTGCCCATCGACCCGGATGCCGCGCTCGGCAATTACGGCATCTCAGCCGTGGTGCTGCCCGAAGGGGATCTCGTCAATCCCAACCTCTGGGCGAACTTCTCGGTGCTCGCCTACCGCAAGCCCGAGTACAAGGTGGAGGTCACCACCGAAAAAGAAGAGTACTTCAACCATGATTCGGTGCAGGCCACCATCGCCGGCTCCTACTACTTCGGGGCCCCCATGGACGGCGCCGCAGTTTCATGGAGAGCGCAGACCACCGATTACTTCTTCAACAAAGTCACGGACGGGTGGTACTCGTTCGCCCTCGAGGAAGGCTGGTGCTGGGAACGCTGTGACCGCCAGACGGAGAACATCGCGCAGGGCACCGGCAAGCTCGATGCGTCCGGCCGCTTCGCCGTTTCCATCCCCGCCATCATCGATGCCAAGGCCGTGAGCCAGATCCTCACGATCGAGGCGGACATCACGGACCAGAACAACCAGGTCGTCTCGAACCGTATCTCTGTCCCCGTACACAAGGCCGATGCCTACGTGGGCATCCGCAGCGATGACTACGTGGTGACCCCCGGCGAGGAAGCCTCCGTCTCACTCATCACCGTGAAGCCGGACGGCTCGCCCCTGCCCGGACAGGACGTGCGCCTGCAGCTCTTCTCCCGCACGTGGAACACCATCCGGAAGAAAGGCGTGGATGGGGAGTACTACTACGACAACGAGCCGAAGGACACCTTCATACGCAATTTCTCCGCGACGACGAACGAGGAAGGCAAAGCCACCGCCCGGGTGAAGATCGACAGTGGCGGAGGTTTCCGCATCGTCGCGACTGTGAAGGACGGCAGCGGGCGCGAAGCCAGAGCAGGCACGAGCGTCTACGCCTGGTCCGACACCTACATCAACTGGCCTCATGCGAACAATGACAAGATCGACGTCGTCGCGGACAAGCCCACCTATAAAGTCGGCGATACCGCGAAGCTTCTCATCAAGTCGCCCTATCAGGGCAAGGGTGTGAAGGCCCTCGTGACCGTGGAGCGCGAGAACATCCTCGACAAGAAGGTCATCGACATCACGAGCAACGCCCAGCCGATCGAGATCCCCGTGACCGCGGAGATGCTGCCGAATGTCTACGTCTCCGTCGTCGTTGTGAAACCCCGCATCGGCGAGACCTTCGACGAGAACGGCAAAGACGCCGGGGCACCCGCTTACAAGCTCGGCTATGTCCAGCTCAAGGTGGATACCGAACAGAAGCGCCTCTCCGTTCTCATCGAGCCAGACAAGGAACAGTACCTCCCGGGCGAGAAGGTCACCGTGACCCTCACCACCACCGACCGGCAGGGCAAGCCTGTCCCCGCGGAGCTCTCGCTCGGCACGGTGGACATGAGCCTGCTCGCCCTGAGCGGCTTCGAGCTCCCGGATCTCGTGGAGCAGTTCTACAACCGCCGCGGACTTGGCGTCTACACCGCCGAGATGCTCATGTACCTGATCGAGCGCTACAAGCCCGGCTCCAAGGGCGGAGGCGGCGGGGAGAACCTGGAGGAGCGCGTGCGCGGCACCTTCAAGGATACGGCCTACTGGAACCCGAAGATCGTCACGAACGCCGAGGGGAAAGCGACGATCTCCTTCACACTCCCCGATAACCTCACGACGTGGCACCTCCTCGCAATCGGCTCGACGAAGACGCACACCTTCGGCGCCGCCGAGAAGACCATCGTAGAGACGAAGCGCGTCATCCTGCGTCCCGTGCGTCCGCGCTTCGCGGTCGTCGGCGACCAGGTGACCCTCGGCGCCATCGTCCACAACTTCCTCCCCACGAAAGAGACCTTCTCCGTCTCCCTCACCGGTTCGGGCTTCACGGCCCTCGATGCGCCGGTGAAGAAGGTGACAGTGGACAGCGGCGGGCAGCAGAAATTGCTCTTCCCGGTCGTCATCCAGCCGGGCAACAGTGTGTCCCTCCGCTTCCTGGCGGAGAACCCCGCGGCGCGCGACGAGATCGTGGAGAGCTTCCCCGTCTCCGTCTTCGGCACGCCGCAGACCGTCGCCACGACGGGCGTCACGGAGGACGTGGTCACCGAGAAAGTCCTCGTCCCCACCGAGCGCGATGCGGACCGGGGAACCGTGACCGCCACCGTCTCCCCGACGCTCGCCACCTACCTTCCTTCCGCCCTCGACTACCTCCTGACGTTCCCCTACGGCTGCGCGGAGCAGACACTCTCGAGCTTCCTTCCGAGCATCGCCCTCACGCGCCTGCAGGGCTTCGACGCCTTCCAGGTGGCGGACCGCCAGAAGCTCGAGAAGATCGTGACAGCCGGTCTTGAGCGCCTCTCCACTTTCCAGCGCAGTGACGGGGGATTCGGCTACTGGACGGAGAGCGATCGGAGTTACCCGTACCTGAGCGCCTACGCTCTCCATGCCCTGAGCCTCACGCGGGATGCGGGCTACAGCGTCGACCAGAGCATGATCGACCGGACGCGCAATTACCTCGACGAGGCACTCCGCCACACCGATCCGACGGATGAGATGTACCTCAATCCCGCGAGCCGCGCGTACGTTCTCTTCGTCCTCTCGGAAACAGGGAAAGGCGACGTGAGCCTCCTCGCGAATCTCTACGAGCAACGGAAGCAATTGCCGCTCTTCGCCAAGGCCTACCTCGCCATGGCGCTGCAGCACGAAGGAGCCCGCACCTCCGTGAGCAAGGCCACGTCCCTCCTCACGGACATCCAGAATGCCGCGAAGGTGGACGGGCGCGGCACGCACTTCGAGGAGGAGAATGATTACTCCTCTTGGTCGACCATGCACACGAACGACCGCACCACGGCGATCGTTCTGCAGGCGATGATCCGCATCGACCCCGAGAACGTGCTCGTCCCGAATATCGTCCGCTCCCTCCTTGCCAACCGCGAGGATGGCCACTGGGACACGACCCAGGCAACCGCGCAGGCACTCCTCGCCCTCACTGATTTCCTCCGGCAGACGAAGGAGCTCGACGCTTCCTACACCGCCGCCGTGGACGTGAATGGCAGGAAGGTCCTCGAGGAGAGCTTCGACAAAAAGAATGTCCTCACGCGGAAATCCGTGGAGCTCGCGCTCGATGATCTCCTCCGCGGGCAGGAGAACGAAATCCGCATCGGCAAGGAGGGGAAGAAAGCAGAGCCGGAAGCGCCTCTGGGCGTCGGCAGACTCTACTACGATCTCGTCCTCTCGTACTTCTACACCGCCCCGACGATCCCGCCCGCCGAAGAGGGCCTGAGCATCCTCCGGAGTATCGAGCCGCTCAGCGGACAGGCGAAGGAGCCGACCGTGGGCAATACCTACCGCGTCACCCTCACGATCACAGCACCGGAGGATCGCCACTTCGTTGCTGTCTCCAGCCCCCTTCCTGCCGGCATGGAAGCCATCGACCTCTCACTGCAAACGGCGCAGAAGACGCTCCTCAGCGACAGCACTACCGCCGGAAGTTACTGGAGCGAGGACTACTGGCAGAGCGGCATCTGGCGCTTCTCGCACCATGAGTTCCGTGATGATTCTGTCTTCCTCTTCGCGGAGAATCTGCCCGCGGGCGTCTACCAGTACACCTACCTCGTGCGCGCCACGACCCCCGGTACCTTCCGGGAGCGCCCCGCCCGCGTGTGGGAGATGTACTTCCCGGAAATCTTCGGACAGACCGAGGGAAAGCTGATGATCATCAAGGAGTAATCGGAAAATCAGGAATCAGAGTATCAGGCAACATCCTGATACTCTGATATTCTGATGCTCTCATGAGACGTCGCCACCTCCTCTGGCTTCTCCCCCTCTTCGCGCTCCTCGCGCTTCTGTTCTGGCCAGTGCCGGAGGAGCTCGTCCATCCACCCGCAAAAGACGCCGTCCGCATCCTCGACCGGGAAGGCACTCTCCTCTATGAGGCGCGCCTGCCGGGATACGGATCACAGCGATGGATTGCACTGGAGCAGATGCCGCCTGCCTTCCTCTCCTCCGTCATCGCCATCGAGGACCGCGGCTTCCTGACCCATCCGGGCATCAGCGCGAAGGGCATCACGCGCGCGCTCATCCAGAACCTGAGCGCAGGACGCATCGTCTCCGGCGGAAGCACTATCACACAGCAGCTCGTACGCAGTCGGCTCCAACCAAAAAAGAGAAATTTTCTTTACAAAGTGAGGGAGGCCATCCTCGCGCTGAAAATCGAGAGAGCCCTGAGCAAAGAGCAAATCCTCGAGTCCTATCTGAATACCGCCTACTTCGGCCATCAGGCGTACGGCATCGCCGCGGCGGCGAAGACGTACTTCGAGAAGAGCCCACAGGAACTCTCCTCCGCCGAGTGTGCCTTCCTCGCCGGCCTCCTCCAATCGCCGAGCGCCCTCGACCCCTTCGAGCACTACACCAAGGCAAAGGAGCGCCAGCAGAGAGTGCTCGATGCCCTTGAGGAAACAGAAGGACTGCCCGATTCGGCTATCGAAGAAGCGCGAATGGAACCGATCTCCCTCGCCTCGGGGGCCGTGGACATTCGTGCTCCGCACTTCGTGATGTGGCTCCTCCAGAACCGTCCGGAAGCCTTCACACACACCCGGGAGGTCCGTACGACGCTGGACCTCGCGCTCCAGCAGGAGATCGAGCGCATTGTGGCTCTCCGCCTGAAGGACCTCGCGGAGAAGAACGTCACCTCCGCCGCAGTCGTCGTCCTCGACGCTCACACAGGTGACATCCTCGCAATGGTCGGCTCGGCGGATTACTTTGACGTCGAACACGACGGCGCCGTGAATGTCGCCCTCGCGTCACGTCAGCCCGGCTCCGCCCTCAAGCCCTTCACCTACGCGCTCGCACTCGCACGGGGGGATACAGCCGCTACCACTATCGCCGATGTCGAGACGCAGTTCTTTACCGAGGAGGGCAATCCCTACGTCCCACGCAACTACGACTATGGCTACCACGGCCTCGTGCGCTACCGCGAGGCACTCGCCAACTCTTACAACATCGCAGCTGTAAAGGTGCTGGAGCGCGTGGGCGTGGCGCGCCTGCTCGGCTTCCTCCGGTCCGCAGGTATCACGACACTCACGGAATCCCCCGAACACTACGGCCTCGCGCTCACGCTCGGGGACGGCGAGGTGAAGCTCCTCGAGCTGCTGCAGGCGTACGGCATTTTTCCGCGCGGAGGGAAGACCATGACACCACGCCCCCTCCTTAGTGATCCTGCCGCTGAGGGGAAGCAGATCCTCGACCCGAAGGTCGCCTGGCTCGTCACGGATATCCTGAGCGACGCGACCGCGCGCCTGCCGGAATTCGGCGAAACCAATGCCCTCACCTTCGATTTCCCGGCGGCTGCCAAGACCGGGACCACGCGGAATTCCCGCGACAACTGGACCCTCGGCTACACGCCGGATGTCCTCGTCGGCGTATGGGTGGGAAACGCGGATAACTCCCCCATGCGCGATACATCCGGCGTCACGGGTGCCGGGCCCATCTTCCACGATGCGATGCTCGCAGCGACAAGGAATAATCCGCCGAAGAAATTCGTGCGCCCCGCCGGCATCACGGACCGCACCATCTGTCGTCTCTCAGGAAAGCTCCCCACGCCGCTCTGCCCCCACACCATGGAGGAGAAATTCGCTGCCGGCACAGAGCCAACGGAGCAGGATGATCTCTTCCGGTCCTTCTCGATCGACCGGCGGAACGGCCTTCTTGCGAACAATTATTGTGATCAAACTTTTGTTGAGCAGAAAGGGTTCGCTGTGTTTCCAATGGAGTTACAGAAGTGGTCGCGGGAGAACGGTTGGCCTGCCCCCCCTTCACAGGAATCTCCGCTCTGTCGAAGTCCTTCCGGACCCCCCGAACCCACTCCCGCTTCAAAGGCATCCTCCTGGCTCGAGATCACCCGTCCGCAGCCGAATGACAGCTTCCAACTGGACCCTCTCATCCCCGACGCACAGGAGCACATCATCTTCGAGGCACGCGCTTCCGGCGACATCACCTCCGTGACGTGGTACGTCGACGGGACGAAGGTGGGCACTGGCAATGCACCCGACTTTCGCTTCGCATGGAAGCCGCGTGTGGGGACCTTCACGGCAGAAGCGCGGAGCGGCACCGCCGTGGCAGAGCAACACTTTGAGGTGGCGAAATAGGAAGGAATGTCTCCACTCATTCCCATACCTGCCCCTGTTCACCGTTATCAGGAACTCGGTACATTTGATCGTCCTCACCACCACCAACCAAAACCTCACCAAGGCTACGAGATGGTGACTTCGGGGGCAAAGGCACGGGCGATTCTCTAATCAAACAATGCAAATCGAAGAGAAGTGCCGCCCGAACTTCATCAACCGTGACATGCGCCGGCAACTGCACTCCCTCTTTTTGAAGCCACCCTGCCAGTGCTGATTCTTTCTCATCCATGGAATGAATGACGATCAGCGTCTATGCACATCATTCTACTTATCGACTCGCCCGTCAAGAGCCTCGTCTCTCTGCTTGCTCTTGTCCACTGAGGAGGGAAAGCCATACGATGAGCGCCTGTCCATGGCTCTCTGCATCGGTCTCACCGGCTACATGGGAACGGGAAAGGGCGAGCTCGTGAAAATGCTGCAACAACGCGGCTTCACCTATATTTCCCTCTCCGACATCGTGCGCGAGGAATCCACGAAACGCGGATTGCCCCTCACGCGCGAAAACCTCCAGAACGTGGGAAACGACCTGAGGCGCGAGGGCGGGGCGGGTGCGCTGGGGAGGAAGGTGCGCGAGATCATCGAGCAGGATGCGGGCAAGAGCTGGGTGATCGACGGCATCCGCAATCCGGGAGAAGTACGAGAACTCCGCACTCTCCCTGAATTCCAGATGATCGGCGTCACCGCCCATCCGGACATGATCGTCCGGCGCCTCACGACGCGGAAGCGCGAAGGCGGTGCCCTCACGAAGGAGCAGATCCTCGAGCGACTCGAGCGGGAGAAGGGTATCGGCGAGCCGCCGGACGGCCAGCAGGTGAAGCAGTGTCTCGACCTCGTGGATTTCCTCATTTTCAATGAAGGGACGCTCGCCGAGCTCGAGGGAAAGCTGGAGCACTTCCTGCGGCTCCTCCGCGGCGAGGATCGCCCCACTTTCGATGAGATCTTCATGGAGATCGCCTTCACATGGGCCAAGCGCGCCACGTGCCTCCGGCGCAAAGTCGGGGCCGTCATCGCGAAGGACAAGCAGCAGCTCACGGCGGGCTACAACGGCGCGCCGAAGGGGGTGCCGCACTGCGCAGAGATGGGAGGATGTCTCCGCGAGAAATTAAAGATCCCGTCGGGACAGAGACATGAGATCTGCCGCGGGACGCATGCGGAGCAGAACGCCATCACGCAGGCCGCCAAGTTCGGCATCCCCATCGCAGGCTCCACGCTCTACTGCAACTGCTTCCCCTGCGTCATCTGCACGAAGATGATCCTCAACGCGGGCATCACAACCGTCGTCTATGACTCCGATTACGACGACCCTCTGAGCAAGGAAATCCTCGGCCAGCAGCACGGCCTCACGCTCATCCGCTACGAGGGTAAGAAATTCCGCGTATGAACGCCGAACTCTCCCCTGCGAGGCGCGGCGA
>JAQUNQ010000034.1 GCA_028717505.1 Candidatus Peribacteraceae bacterium | reverse complement strand
GCGAGATCTGCATTTACTTGAGCGGGTTCCTATGGAGCCTCTTTCCCGTGATCACCACGCTCACGTTCTCCCGCATCACTCCCCTCTTCTCCGCGGCGATCTCCACTCTCCTCGCCGCGGTCTTCTTCGCTGCTGTCCTGACAGCGAAGAAGCAGTGGCCCTGCCTCCGGCGCCGCAACGCGTGGAAGGACATCCTCCTCACCTCCCTCTACATCGGCGTCATCTTCTACGGGCTCATCTTCCTCGGCATCCGCCGCACGACGGCGGGCAATGCATCAATCATGAGTCTCATGGAGATCCTGTTCTCCTTCCTCATCCTCGGCCTGTTCCTGCGCCACGAGAAAATCTCTGTGCAGCGCGTCCTCGGGGGAATCTGCATGGCAGCCGGCGCACTCGTCATCCTCCTCCCGAAAGCCTCGGGGTGGCACAGCGGGGATCTCCTCGTCGTCCTCGCCACTCTCTTCCCCCCGCTCGGGAACAAGTACGCGCAGCAGGCGCGCAGAGTGGTGAGCGCCGAGTGCATCATGTTCTGCCGGAGCGTGATCAGCGGGTGCTTCCTCCTCCTGTTCGCCAGCCTCTTCGAACCCGTCCCCACCATTCCTGCTCTCTCCTCCTCGATCTGGTTCCTCCTCGTGAACGGCCTCCTCCTCCTCGGTCTCTCCAAAATCCTGTGGATCGACGGCATCCACCTGATCCCCATCACGAAGGCGATCTCCCTCGAGAGCATCACGCCGCTCTTCACGCTCCTCGTCGCCTTCCTCGTCCTCCACGAGCCCATCTTCGCCTACCAGATCCTCGGCCTCCTGCCGATCATGGGAGGAATATGGCTGCTCACGAAATCCCACGCCCACTTGGACGCTTGATCGCGATACCCCTTTCACGTTTTTAGCGCCCGGATTTGCTGCGCTTCGCCGAGGCATTCGGCCTCAAGAAGTTGTTGTGCTCCCAAGAGGGAGCGCGGCGTAGCCCCGCACATGCGGGACGAAGCCGAATGGTGGGCCGGGAGGGATTCGAACCCCCGAAGGCATGAGCCACCTGATTTACAGTCAGGCGCGTTTGTCCACTTCGCTACCGACCCAAGAATAACGACAGAAACCCAAGGAGCAGTGTAACAGCTGAGTCATTCACCCGCCGAAGCTCTGAACGAATGTGAAGAGCGAAGGCGGGCCGACCCAAGAATAACGACGATGAGCCAAAGAGCAGAACAATGACAGAGTCACTCGCCCCGCAGGTGCGGGGCCGACCCGAAGGCACCGGAAGCATAGCGAACCCCCGCGCAGGAACCAAGGATCTCCCAGGGAATGCATGACTAATTCTGCAGCACCTGCGCGCCATGACGACGGCAGGCTTCCACGATGGCCTTGGCCTGCGTGTCTATTTCCCGTAAGTCTCTCCCTCCCAAAGTCTCCCGCGCCCGCCGCATCGTCACACCCTTCGCATCGACGATGACTTCCACCACCCCATCAGAGGGATTCCCCTCCTGGGAAGCGGAAACATCCTGGATGCCCTCCTGTCTCAGTACTTCCTGGAATTCTGCAGGACTCTCCGCCGTCTTCACCGTCACGATGACCCTATTTTCATCGAGCCGAGCAAGGCCTCCACGGAGGAGCATTGGAAGGGGGAAGGAACTTCTCAGGTTATCACGCATTCCCTGCCCGTCCAGATGGGAACGGAGTTTTCTCCGGCTACCATTTCTTCATCGCCAGGAGCGCCTCCCGCACTGCCTCCTCCACCGGCCGGACGGCAATCCCCTCCCCCTCGAGCTTCTTTGTCGAGAGAACACAGGTGCTCCGTCCCGCCTTCACGCGCTGCGGGAGATCCTTGAGTTGCAAGCGCTCAAACGTGTGCGACGGGTCCACGAGCTCGCGGTAGAGCTCCATGATGCGGTACGGCGAAATGGACCCCGCGTTCACCATGTTGAAGATGCCGGTGCGCCGCTTCGCAATGAGCTTCCCTGCCGCCTGCAAAAAATCCGGGAGGTAGGTGATGGAATTTTGCGCATCCAGAATATGCGTATACTCCTTCAGCTTATTGAGGAGATTGCGCGGATGGGGAGCCTTATCGAAGGGCATCCGCAAGCGGAGGATCAGGACGGGGAACTCCCGGAGCACCGCCTCGCTCCATGCCTTGGTCCGCGAGTAGAAGCTGCCATCGAAGTTCGGGGGATCATCCTCGGAGAATCCCTTTCCGCCATTATCGCCGAGGTAGACGCAGCCAGAACTCAAGTGCACCCAGTAGATGCCCCGCCTGCCGCACTCCTCCAGGAGGACCAGGGGACCCGTCACGTTGCTGTGGATCGTCTCCAGCTGGTGATCCTCGCACCAGTCCACATTGGGCACGCCCGTCTTGCCCGCCGCATTGATGACGATGTCCGGCTTCTCCGCATCCAGTGCGCGGCCCACTGCGGCGGCATCGGCGATGTCCACCGACGGCGCGACGGCATCGGGATAGAGCGAGAGGAACTGCTGCCCCATGAATCCGCGGCCGCCAAAGAGGAGGATCTTCACGCCTTCATCTTACCTGATAGCGCAGCCACACGCCAAAAAGATGTCACGCTCGCCGCGGAAATGCCTCTACACAGAAATGTTTCCGAGAGTACAATGGCCACAATGAAGCGCAAGCGAACGCTCCGCCGCAGCATCAAACGGAGAAAGAGCCCCGGGCTCGAGCTGAGTCCCACGACGCAGCGGCATATTTCCGGCACCCTGCAGATCACGTTCGGCATCCTCCTCTTCCTCGTCCTCCAGCAACGAGCGGGGCTGGCGGGCAATGCCGCGAACCAGTTCCTCACGTTCTTCTTCGGCCGGTGGGGCATCATCTTCCCGATCTTCCTCGTCGCGTCCGGCCTCCTCCACTGGTTCACCACGGAGGACCGCTTCAAGGCGAAGCGCTCCATCGGCCTCGTCCTCTGCCTCGTGACGTTCCTCGGGCTCATGCACATCGGTGCGCCGCTCGAAGAGGTGGGACGCAGGCGCGAAGAGCTTGCCGGAGCCATCGGTTTCCTCGCGAGCGTGCCCTTCCTGCTCTTCTTCAGCCGGCCCGTCGGTTACACCGTCCTCTCCGCACTCTTCCTCATCGGCATCTTCGTCGCCTTCGAGCCCAATCTCGGCGCGCTCTGGTCCGCCATCGTGAACTTCTTCCGCAAACCCACCCCCCGCGAGCGGCCGATCGTCACGCGAACGGTTGTTCGCACGGAGCAGAAGAAGGGAAAGGAAGAGGATGAAGGGAAAGACCTCATCGAGCAGGACCGTGAGGCGCCGGAGCTCAATATCGTCCGACCGGCCTTCGCGCGCGAGCAGGAGAAGAAGGAAAAGCTGGCAAAGCAAATCGCCAAGGAGAAGACGGGGAAGATTGTGAAGGAGAAGATCAAAGATATCCTCGAGATGACGGACAAGCGCTTCGAGGAGTGGACGTTCCCCGCGCTCGACCTTCTCGAGGATACGCGGAGCGAGCTCACCATTGATGACGAAGAGCTCAAGCGGCAGGCCAAGTGCATCGAGGAGAAGCTGCAGGAGTTCGATATCCCCGTCACGATGCGCGACGCGCACCCGGGGCCCACCGTCACGCAGTTCACGCTCAAGCCCGCGGAGGGCGTGAAGCTGAGCAAGATCGAGACGCTCAAGGATGATCTCGCGCTCGCGCTCGCCGCGGAGAGTCTGCGCATCCAGGCGCCCATCCCGGGCAAGTCCCTCGTGGGCATCGAGATGCCGAACAAGAAACGCACCATCGTGCACCTCCGCGAGATCCTCGAGAGCCCGGAATTCATGCAGAGTGAATCCCAGCTCGCCCTGCCCCTCGGGCGGGACGTCGGCGGGGCGGCCGTGGTCGCGATCCTCGAGGGCATGCCGCACCTCCTCATCGCGGGCGCCACGGGCTCCGGGAAGTCCGTCTGCATGAATACGTTCCTCACCTCCCTCCTCTACCAGAATGCGCCGCACGAGCTGAAGCTCATCCTCATCGACCCCAAACGCGTGGAGCTCACGCCCTACGACGGCATCCCCCATCTCCTCACGCCCGTCATCAGCGAATCCGAGAAGGCGCTGCAGGCCCTCCGGTGGGCCGTCGCCGAAATGGGACGAAGATTGCACCGCTTTTCGGATGTGGGTGCCCGCAACATCGATGAGTACAATGAAAAGCAGAAGGAGGAAGCCGACATGCTCCCCCGCATCATCATCGTGATCGACGAGCTCGCCGACCTCATGATGCGCCAGTACCGGCGTGACACGGAGACGATGATCGCCCGCATCGCGCAGATGGCCCGCGCCGTCGGCATGCACCTCATCATCGCCACGCAGCGCCCGAGCGTGGACGTGATCACCGGCCTCATCAAGGCGAACATCCCCACGCGCATCGCCTTCCGCACGGTGAGTTCCGTGGACTCCCGCACGATCCTCGACGGTATCGGCGCGGAGGATCTCCTCGGCAAGGGGGACATGCTCTACATGACCGCCTCCACGCCGGACCCTGTCCGCATTCAGGGCATCTACGTCTCCACCAAGGAAGTCGAGCGTGTGATCAACGCGGTGAAGATCGCGGGCGGCGGCAAGATGACCGAGCAGATCGCCCTGAGCTCCGACGAGGAGGGGGAGGGGGAAGAAGGTGAGCAGAGCCTCTCCGCCCCCTACGCGCAGATCGACCTCGAGGCGGATGACAACGGCGGGGACGACCTCTTCTTCGAAGCAGTGCGCGTGGTGCAGGAAACGGGCAAGGCTTCCGCGAGCCTGCTGCAGCGCCGCATGAGTGTGGGGTACGCGCGGGCTGCCAAGCTCCTCGACATCATGTTCGAAAAAGGACTCATCGGACCGACGGAGGGCGCGAAGCCGCGGAAGGTGTACATCGAGAAGATGGCAACCCCGTAGCTTCCCGTGGCGAAAGCTCCATCACACTCCAAGGAGCGCCCCTTCGAGTGATCTCTTCGCAAGCTCGGCAGTGATCCTTCGCAATTCGTCCTTCCAGTTCACGCTTTTCAACCCCTCTCCGATTGCAGTTCCGGCATCCCTGCCCGCTGCCAGGAGTCTCGAGAGTGCATCCTGCGTCTTTCCGGAAATCCAAGACAGGATTGCCCGCGGAGCTTCCTGCTTCTCTGCCACTGCCATGGGAGCGAGTGTCTCCATAGTTTGAATATTAAATGATTTACTAGTATTGTCAAGTACCTGTTACAATCAGCTTATGAGACTTCCGCGCGGACACCAAGGGCAGGACGGAACAAGCTTCTTCGTGACAACGGTGACGGAGGGGAGAAAGAAGATTTTTTCCAATTCCTCAATTGCCAAACTGGTTGTGGAGATGATCCATGACTACAACCGCAGAGGACACTATTGGCTTTCTGAGTATGTCGTCATGCCGGACCATGTTCATCTCCTCATCGCCCCAAAGGAAAAGCCTTTAAGTGCCTGTATGCATGATCTGAAGAGGACTATTGCCCAGATGATTCATGAAAAATTCCACAAATCTGTGGGACAAGAACGTTCTTGTCCCACAGATTTGTGCTCCGTAGACCATGACCAACTCTGGCAACACTCCTTCCACGACATCATCATCCGCTCAAACGAGCACCGAGAAGCACTCCGCCACTACATCCATCAGAACCCCGTCCTCGCCGGCCTCTGCGAAAATCCCAAGGATTATCCTTTCTCTTCCATCAATCAGGAAACTGACCGTCACTTCCTCTCTATCGGTGCACACTATCCTGATGCCCGGCCTCCGCTGCTCATTGCCACGTCGAATCGCGGGAAGGTCCAGGAACTATCTGGGGTGCTCTCGACGCTTCCTCTCGACATCCTCACCCCTCTCGATCTCCCCTACATCGAAGAAACTCCACAAGAATCTGGTTCAACCTTCGAAGAGAACGCCCTTGAGAAGGCCCGCTTCTTCTCCGAGCGCTCCGGCCTCCCCACCGTCGCCGACGACTCCGGCATCATCGTGGAGGCACTCGGGGAAGAGCTCGGTCTCCACACGCGCCGCTGGGGCGCGGGACCGGCGGCGAGCGACGCGGAGTGGATCGACTTCTTCCTCAAGCGCATGCGGAAGGAGAAGAACAAGCGCGCCCGCTTCGTCTGCGTCCTCGCCTACGTCGACCCCCTCGGTGCCACCCACACATTCGAAGGCCGCTGCGAGGGGATCATCACGCCGACGCTGGAGGCCGACTACCTCCCGGGCCTCCCCATCTCCGCCTGCTTCCGGCCCGATGGGCATTCTGCTGTATTCTCAGCCCTGACTATTGAACAAAAAAATAGTACGAGTCATCGGGGGAAGGCAGCACATTCCCTGAAAAAGCACCTTCAGGACCAACTCTCAGAAACTTGATTTATATTTAAATTATTCTATATTAATAATACTTGTACCAGGCACACCACCTTCGGTGGCTTTCCGGTATTCCCGAGCTCGTTGAGAGAGCCGAGCGGTCGGGATTGAACGAGATGATGGCCGCGCTCCTCCGCGACGCGAAGGAGTCCTGCGAAGCGGTGCTCCGGCAGGATCCCACGATGCCACAAGCCATCGCGCTCCACGACCGCATCACACGCCTCCTGGAAGGGGACCCGGCGCAGAGAGAACAGCCTTCTATTCCCACAGAGGAGGAAATCCTTGCACTCGACCGGATCATCCTTCAAATCGAGGAAGGCATGGAACGGCTCGCTCCGCGGGTACTCGCGTCCGCCCCCGGTCAATACCCATATGAGGTGCGCGACCTCAAGTCCCCATTCGATATCAGTGAACACAATAAGGAGAATCCCCAGAAGAACGGTCTCAGGATCATGCGGGAATCCCGTACCGGAGGGCAGAAAAGCTATAGGAGCGCTCCCGGACAATTCGCGTACGCACTGCTGCGCGAGGACGAAGTCCATGTGCCCGGGAGAACCATCGGCGCGTCGTACAGTCCAGACTCGAACTTCATTTCCCTTCCCAGAGACTTCGATCCCCGATGCCCCCTCAAGCTCTTTGACCTCTACCATGAGGATCTACACGTAGTGCAGCACGCGAACCTGCGGCTGAAGATCGGGAATGAGGCCTACAACAGCCTCTACCGCCAGGGAGGAGCCACGCCGATCATCTTCCCCTTCGAGGTCGAGGCGAGCGGCCTCCACATGGAAGCCATTGACCGCTACCTCGTAGGGTGGCTCCGGCAGAACGTCCATCTCCCCGTCACCCCCGAGCGCGAGAGCGAATTCCTCAGGCGTATGGAGGCACCCGAGGTTTTCCGCCCCCAGGCGCAATCGCTCCTCCAGGGGGCACAGAGATTCTTTCCGCGGGGATACCGCTATCCCCTCAATCAGGAGTTCATCGACGGGATCTATCACGCCTATAGCGACCGGCCGCTCTACGCGTTCGCGGCTGACGGGAGGAGTGTGGTGAGGATATGAATGCCCAGAGAGAAATCTGAAGAGGATGGAAAAACTGGAGCCCCTCCAATTGCAAACAATGTGCCTATTCCAAAGGTGTGAAGTCCAGAGCTGTTATTTTTGCCCAGACGGCGGTCACCAGCTTCTTCAGTTCGCTGATCTCCGCTGCGGGAATCTGGAAGGACCGCTGCACGGAGTGCTCACTCCCCTCCCCGATGAAGTCCAGCACAAACTCGCGCGGGGTGAGGAGTGCGCCCTTCTCCTCGAGAAGGAGCGCGTAGAAGACCAGCTGCCGGTAGTAGTCACCATCCGTGCGAATCTCGTTTTCTGACTTGGGCCGCCCCGTCTTGTAATCCGTGATGATGGCATCGGAGGAATCCGGCCGGAGGAGATCGATGCGGTCGATCTTCCCTTTGATAGGAATGTCCTCGAAGTGTGTAGTCACTGCATACTCCACTTTGTGGACGAGCGGCGGCGTGCCGGCGAGGCGCTCGGCAAAGTAGCGGGGCAGCGCTTCCTCGCCCACATGAAGGAGACGGCGGCGCTCCGCATCCGTGAGGATTTCGCGCTCGGAGAGATACTTCCGGAAGGCGGAGAGGAATCCCGCCTGATCCAAGGGATGCCCTTCCATGACGGAGAGCCCCCACTTGCGCAGAGCATCATGCACCGCGTTTCCGTACACGAGAGTCGCGTCCTTCACCTGCGGCGTCTGCAGGAGATCGAGCTCGAGGAAGAGCTTGGGGTCCTCCAGGAAGTGATTCAATGCCGTGACAGAGAGCGCGTACTCTTCCAACCGGGATTTCAGGAACGCCTTCATCTCGGCATCGAAGTCGGGCACCGGTTCGTAGAGGAGGAGCGAAGCCTTTCCCGGCTCCTTGAGTTCGTGAATCTGTTCCGGGAGCCTGCCCGCCTCCGCGAAGAAGCCGGAGGGCGAGACGGAGCGCATCTTGTCGCCCGTCGTGAGCTCCTTGGGGCAGGTGAAGATCAATTCCCTCTTGGCCCTGGTCATGGCGACAAACGCCAGACGCCGCTCATCCTGATTCTTCTCGTAGGACTTCTGGTCCTTCTCCCACTGAAAGAGCAGGTCCTCCGGAATGGAGAGACCGGAAGGATTCCTGCGCTTGTCCCAGTGCCCCTCGCGGAAATTCGTGAGGATCACCACGGAGAACTCCAGCCCCTTGCTCTGGTGCGCAGTCATGAGGGCGATCCCCTTCTCCGTAAGGTGCGGGAGCGAGAAACTCAGGCGAAGCTCCGGGTACCCGGGATTCTCGTAGTATTCGAGGTCGGAGAGGAACGTATCGAAGGAGAAGTGCGGCTCCTCGTAGGCACGATCCTTCACGCGGTTGAAGAACTCCTGCAGCGCGGCAAAGCTCACGGCATGAAATCCCTTCGAGCCCTTCGCCTCGCCCTTCGCGAGCGCAAGGAGCTGAGAATCCTTGATGAGGTATTCGAGCGTCTCCACGACGGTGCGGCTCGGAAGTTTGTTATGAAGATCGAGGATGACGTCACGGGCATGGAGGATGGACTCGAGGTGAACGAGGAGTAGTTCGCCCTCACCCCTGCCCTGAGCGGAGCCACGGCGGGCGCGACCGCCAGTGGCGGATTCGAGGGGCGGGTGAGGGAGGTTATCGAGGGAAAGGAGAACATCCATGAGCTCCCTCTTCTCCTCCCGTGCCCGCGCAAAGAGCCGCCCGAGATCGGCGGGATGGCAACCAAAGCAGGAACAGGAAATGGCTCCGGCCAGGGCTCCGTCCGAACCGGGGTGCGCAACGCCTTTGAGGATAGCCAGCGCCTGCCGGACGAGTGGATGCGCCAGGAGATCGGCCTTGCCATTCACCTCCACAGGAATCTCCCGCGCGGAGAGCACTTCGAAGAGTGACAGGACTTCCGCGTTGGTCTGGCAGAAGACTGCAATCTCCTCGGGGGCAGTCCCCTTCTTCAGACGTTCTTCGATGAGATCAGCCACCACCCACGACTCCACCGCATCACTCGGCGAGAAGAGGAGCTCCGGGTCCGGCCCCGTGGTCTCCTTGGCACCGGAAGTGAGTTTCTTCTCCAGTCCTTTGATGCGCTCCGTCAGTCGTTCGGTGTTCACGGAAATGAGCGATCCTGCTGCGTCGAGGATCTGCTGCGTACAGCGGTAGCTCACCGTGAGCGGAACCACCGGGACGTTGGGGAACCGTGCGTGGAAATGCAGGATATTCGCGAGGTTGGCACCCTGGAAACGGTAGATCGCCTGATCATCGTCGCCGACGACGAAGAGATTGGGGTTGTCCTCCGGCGTGCGCGGCTGCGTGAGGAGCTCGACGATCCGGTACTGCGCGCCGTTCGTATCCTGGAATTCATCGACGAGCACGTACTGGTAGCGCTCCTGGAGTCCCGCGAGGAGCCAGTCTTCCTGCTCGAGCGCCTGAATGCAGTAGAGGATCATGTCCTCGTAGTCGTAGCGCTGGCTCGTCTTCAACATCTCTTGATACTTGAAGAAGATTTCGAGGAACTCGCGAAACTTGCGCGCCTTGAGCAGATTCGTCTCATTCGCCTTCGTCCCCTCTCTGCTCTTCCCGGTGAGCGACTGTTCGTACTCATCCGCAATCGCGAGGAGCTTCTCCCTGTCCGTCACCCCCTCGCGCTTGAGTTCCGAAATCCGCCCGATAATCTCCTTCGTCCTCAGGTAAGGCTGTTTGCGGTTTACGAGAACCAGATCAGGTAAAAGCTGATCAATAATTTTATTCACTTGCCGGTACCGCTCCACATCGCTGATAGGCTCCATGGCGGACCACGCATCGAAGATGAGAGGGTTCTCCGCAATCAGATCCGCGCAGAACCCATGGAAGTTACGGACCGTCACGCCGTATGCGTCCGCCCCGATGAGACCGCGGAGCCGCTCGCGCATGGCCGTGGCCCCGCTCACGGAGAACGTGAGACAGAGGATGTTACTTGGCCGCGCGTGCGTCTTCCTGAGGATGTTTGCGACGCGGAGCGCCACCACCTCGGTCTTGCCTGTCCCGGGCCCCGCCACCACCATCACCGGCCCCTCGAGTGTGTCCACCGCGCGCTTCTGCCCGTCATTCAAAACCTTGTAGCGCTCCTCGAATGCCGGGGAGGACGCAGTACGGGGAGCAGACTTCTTCTTCGGCATGGGGAGAGCATAGCAAAACCCCGGGAAATATCCCTCTCGGCTGGGCCATCCCGCTACACAATGGCATCCACAATCAATTGACCATCCTTCCTATGAAAGCGGAAGTGTACGGCCTGCCCCACTTGGAAGCGTGTATCAGCGAATTGATAGACGAGAGCAAAATCTCTCTCCGTATCATCGCAAACCGTGAGACCATCCTTGGAGACGCTCACAACGTGTCCTTCGACATAACTCATCTTGGCTTGAGGAACGTCGGAAGAA
>JAQUNQ010000033.1 GCA_028717505.1 Candidatus Peribacteraceae bacterium | reverse complement strand
CGCGGCCCCCTTCCCGCGCATCGATGTCGACCGGAAGATCGAGGAGAAGGACAAAGCGAAGTACTTCGGCCCCTACCACAGTGCCGCGGACATCCATGAAACGCTCAACGTGCTCCGAAAGGTCTTCCCCTACCGGACGTGCAGGATGGAGATCCTTCCCGCCTCCGGAGAAGAGAGAGGAGTGATCATCAAGAATCGCGACCGTCCCACGCCCTGTCTGGACCATCACATCAAGCAGTGCTGTGCGCCGTGCATGGGCGCCATCTCCATCGAGCAGTACCGCCGCGATGCCATCGACGGCGTCATCGATTTCCTCCGGGGAAAGACGGAGCAGGCGGTGAGCCGGCTGGAGGAGCGTATGAAGACCGCCGCCCGCGACCGCAAGTTCGAGCTGGCCGCCAAGCTGCGCGACGCACTCAAGGTCCTCCAGCGCCTGCAGGAGCGGCAGATCATCTCCGACACATCCGGCGAGGACGCGGATATCTTCGGCGTGGCGGTGGGTGCCGGCCATGCGCACGTCGTCCTGCTGCAGGAGCGCGACGGCAAAGTCATCGCCGAATCCTCCTTCGCCCTCGGCGGCTCCGCGGAGAACACGGCGGAAGCGCTGGCGCAATTCCTCCCGCAGTACTACGTCTCCGCCGCGGATATTCCGCCGCTCATCCTGACCGGCGAGGAGATCGCGGAGAAGCATGCCATCGAGGAGTGGCTCACGGGCAGCCGCGGGAGCCGCGTGCAGATCCGCACGCCGGAACGCGGCAAGAAGAACAAGCTGCTGGAACTGGCGGAGAAGAATGCACGCGAGAAGGTGCAGCAGATGGAGACACGCTGGGAGACCGCGGCCCGCAACATCGAGGAGGCACTGGAGGAACTGCAGGAGATGCTGCAGCTCCCGGCCCCGCCCCAGCGCATCGAAGCCTACGATATCTCCCATCTGGGAGGCACCGAGACGGTGGGAAGCATGTCCGTTTTCATCGATGGCAAGCCAAAAAATGACCAGTACCGATCGTTCACCATCCGGACGATGAAGGAGGGGCAGGTCGACGACTACCGCGCGCTCAAGGAGGTCCTCCGGCGGCGGCTCCTGCACCTCAAAGCCGATGTGCGGCAGGAGCAGGCGGAGTGGAAGAAGCAGGGCATCGTCTTCGGAAAAGCACGGAAGAGTGATCACCCGCGCTTCCTGCAGATTCACAAGAAGTACGAAAGGGAAATCAACGGGGACGACATCGACTTCGCGCAGTACCTCATCGCACGACGCAAGGAAGACATCGTCGGCTTCTGCCGCATGGTGGAGCACGCAGGAGGACACAAGGAGCTAAAGAGCCTGTGGGTGCTGGAAAAATACCGCGGCGAGAAGCTCGGGCAGTTCCTCGTGCGGAAGATGCTCGCGCAGCAGAAGAAAACGAAGAAGGTCTACATCGCGGCGAAGACCTCCCTCGTGGAGTATTACGGCGATCTCGGCTTCCGCCCGATCGACAACCCGCCACCGATCATCGTGGAGAAGCACGAGAGGGCAGCACGGAAGAAAAAAGTCCCGCCCGGGATCGTAATGGTCTACATCTACGCCGACCACCGGGACGACCCCTCCCTGAAGACCAGGCCCGACCTCCTCCTCATCGACGGCGGAAAAGGGCAACGCACCGTGGCGCTCGAGGCGCTCCAGGAACAAAAGCTCGCGATCCCCCTCCTCGCCCTCGCCAAGCGCGAAGAGGAGATCTTCGGTGAATTCGGCGCCGCCCCGCTCCCCTTCCCGCAGGACTCGCAGGCACGATTCCTCCTGATGAGATTGCGGGACGAAGCACACCGCTTCGCGAACGCACACCGCGAGGGACGGGCCAAGAAGCGCGCGGTCTTCTCCTCGCTCGATGAAGTGGCGGGCATCGGGCCGCAGACCCGTGTGGCGCTGATTCGCCGCTTCGGTTCCCTCACGGCAGTGCAGCAGGCATCAGATGAAGAGCTGCGGAAAATCCTCTCCGAGGCCCAGCTGCAGGCACTGCGCGAAGCGTTATAAAGGTTTCGTCATCCTCTCTGCAGGCGGCAGATGCCCGTAGCGCTGGTAGCGCGTGACAACTTCGGAAATCCGGGCAGCCACTTCCTGCGCGCGCGGCACATATTTTTTCGTGATCTGATCGCCCCCCAGTCCTTCCTTGAGATGAATGCGCAACATCCCAAACGGGAAGATATTCCAGAACTGCGTGCGGGTGGACACGCCGCCCACGTTCTCAATGTGCAATGGCTTGATCTCCTGCCGGAAGAAGGAAGACTGGTCCACAAAGATGATCTTGTCCGTGGTGACGAGGATGAAGTCGTACGCCCAGTCGATGTATGCCTTCATCAGGTTGAAAAAGACGAAGAGGAACCAGAGGAGAAAGAGGATCCCCACCACCCAGCCGATCGGCGCTCCCAACAGAACCGCAACGGCGCCCACGACCACGAGGATGATGGTGAGAATCATCTCGCGGATGCTGGCGAAGAAAAATGAAAGCCCATGGTAGTACGTCATGAGTACTTCCTTCTCGCCCTCTGCGACGAACTTGGCCTTGAGCTTCTCCACATCCGTCTCCAGTGCGAAGATGCGCATGCGTGCATGCTACACCGAAAACGTGCCAACCGCTTTGCAGAGGAATCCCGGCATCAGTACACTGCCCCTGAGATCTTTCAGGCCCTATCGTCTAGCGGTTAGGACATCAGGTTCTCATCCTGAAAACCGGGGTTCGATTCCCCGTGGGGCTGCCACATCCTCCACAAACCTCGACACCAACAATAATGCTATTCTCTTGCCATGCGGCGATGGTTCGTCCTTGCAGGAATGATCGTGATCCTCCTCGGCGCGCTCCTCGGATGGAACGTGCGTGTCGCGGCGCGCGAGAAGCGGGAACAGGCATTCCTCGACACACTGAAGGGGGAAATCGTCTTCCTCCGGCGCGACGGTGATGACATTCTCAACATCTACAAAATCCCGGCGCGCGGAGGCGCGGCCACCCTCCTCTTCCACAATGATGAGCGCACTCCTTTCAAAGATTTTGACACGATCAACCAGAACAGTCTTGCTCCGCGCTGGTCGAAGGACGGCAAAGCCATCGTCTTCGTCGCATCGCGCGGGCAGGTGGCGGGCGAGAAGAGCACGGGCGGATGGAAGCGCATGGTGATGAAGACTGATGGCTCCGGCGTGCGCATCCTCGGCGATACAGGGGACGAGGACATGCTGAGCATGGATGCGCGGGAGGAGGGCATCGTCGTGGAACAGGGAGATGTCTTCGTCCTCGATGAGGCAGGACAGAAGAAACAGATCTACGACTTCTGGGGCTACGACGGAAAACTGAACCGCGGAGCGAGCGAGGCCTCTTTCAGTCCTGATGCGCAGGAGGTCCTCTTCCAGTCGTGCTCCTGGTTCTCCTCCTGCGGCATCTACGTCGCGGACCGTACGGGTGAGCACATCGCTCGCGTGACGGACGGTACCGAGCCCGACTGGAGATACTGAATCCTCCGAATTGACTTTGCCTCCCTGCGCTCTTGCGCGAGAATACGCGGGTCATGATTCAAAGTGAAAAGACGATCTGGCACGCGATCCCGGTGGCACGCGCCCTTGCTCTGCTCGGGACGAATGAGAAGCAGGGACTCCGCGCGGAGGAGGCGGCACGACGCCTGCTGACCGCAGGCAGGAACGAATTACGCGCCGGAGAGGGTGTTTCCCCCTGGCACATCCTGCTTGAGCAGTGCAAGAACGTCCTCATCATCATCCTGCTGATCGCCGTGGGGCTCTCCGCCGTGCTCGGCCACGAGACGGAAGCCATCGCCATTGCGATCATCGTCCTCTTTGCGGTGATCCTCGGCTTCCTGCAGGAGTTCCGCGCGCAGCGCGCCATCGAGGCCCTGCGCAAGATGGCTGCCCCCACGGCAACGGTGCTCCGCGACGGGGAGGAGCGGGAAATCGCAGCGAGCGACCTCGTCCCGGGGGATATCGTCTTCCTCGTCGCGGGGGACCGCGTGCCGGCGGACGGCCGCGTGGTGGAGTCGGTGAACCTCCATGCGGACGAGGCCACGCTCACCGGGGAATCCATCCCCGTTGCCAAGCAGAACGAAGTGCTTCCAGCGAGCGATCTTCCGCTGGGAGACCGGAAGAACATGCTCTTCTCGGGCACTACGATCACCTATGGACGCGGCTGCATGGCCGTGACGGAGACGGGCATGCTGACGGAGTTCGGAAAGATCGCCGGAATGCTGCAGAGCATGGAAAAGGCCGAGACGCCCCTCCAGCGCAATCTCGACCAAGTGGGCAAGCGTCTCGCACAGGCGGCGTTCCTCATCGTCCTGCTCATCGCGGGCCTCGGCGTCGCGCGGGGGCAGCCGCTCCTCGACATGATCATCTTCGGCGTGGCTCTGGCCGTCGCCGTCGTGCCCGAGGCACTCCCCGCCGTCGTCACCATCTCGCTCGCCATCGGCGTGCAGCGCATGGTCCGGCGGCACGCGCTCATCCGGCGTCTCCCGGCCGTGGAGACACTGGGGAGCACCACGGTCATCTGCTCGGATAAGACGGGCACGCTCACTCGGGATGAGATGACCGTGCGAAAAATCCAGACGGCGGAGGGTACCTTCGACGTCACGGGGAGCGGCTATGAGCCCCATGGAGAATTCCTGAAGGAAGGGCAGCGCATGGACCCTCCCGCTATTCTCCGCGATCTCCTCACCGCCGCTATCCTCGCGTCGGACACGCGTCTTACGCACGGCGCGGACGGGACGTGGGTCATCAAAGGTGATCCCACGGAGGGCGCGCTGGTGGTGGCCGCAGCGAAGGCGGGCATCCAGAAGGACCAGGTGGATGAGGCGGCCCCGCGCACGGCCGAGATCCCCTTCACATCGGAATCGAAGCGCATGATCACGCTCCACAAGGGCGCCGATGGCATGGTCGCCTACGCCAAAGGAGCGCCGGAAGTCCTCGTGGAGACCTGCTCGCATGTGCGCACCCCTGCCGGTGATATCCCCTTCTCCGTCGAGGCAAAAGCGGAAGTCCTGGCATCCGCGCACGCCATGGCGCAGGAAGCACTCCGCATGCTCGCTGTCGCGACGAAGAAGACGGGAGACATCAGCGACGCGGAACGGGGACTCACCTTCCTCGGCCTCACGGGCATGATCGACCCGCCGCGACCAGAGGCAAGCGCTGCCGTGCGGCGCTGCAGGGAAGCGGGCATCCGCGTGGTGATGATCACGGGCGACCATCCGGTGACAGCGGGAGCCGTGGCACGGGAACTCGGCATCCTTCGGAGCAACCGCGTGTGCACGGGAAGCGAGCTCGACGCAATGGACGACGAGGAGCTCCTGTCCGTCGTGGAGGAGATCGACGTCTTCGCCCGCGTCTCCCCCGTGCATAAGCTGCGCGTCGTAACCGCCCTCCAGAAGCGCGACCACATCGTGGCCATGACGGGGGACGGCGTGAATGATGCACCCGCCCTCAAGAAAGCGGATATCGGCGTGGCCATGGGCATCTCCGGCACGGACGTGAGCAGGGAGGCGGCGGACATGACCCTCACGGACGACAACTTCGCCTCCATCGTGGCGGCCGTGGAGGAGGGGCGCGGCATCTTCGGCAACATCAAGAAGTACCTGATGTACCTCCTCTCCTCGAATATCGGCGAGCTGTGCCTGATGGCCGGGGCGAGCCTCTTCGGGATGCCGCTCCCCCTGAGCGCCGTGCAGATCCTCTATGTGAACCTCGCCACGGACGGGCTCCCCGCTCTCGCGCTGGCCGTGGACCCGCCGGCCCACGACCTCATGCGCCGCCGCCCGCGCCACCCGAAGCACAGCATCTTCAGCCGCCCCGTCGTGTTCCTCATGCTCCTCGGCGGCATCTGGTCGACCATCGTCAATCTCTCCCTCTTCTCGTGGGGGCTCCGCTCCGGGCGAACGATCGAGGAGGTGATGACCATGACCTTCCTCTCCCTCGTGCTCATCCAGTTCTTCAAGGCGTACAACTTCCGCTCCGACCGCGATTCCGTCCTGCGGAGGCCCCTCGCGAACCGATGGCTTAATGCTGCCATTCTCTGGGAGCTGCTCCTGCTCCTCCTCATCGTGTATTGGACGCCGCTCGAGCACCTCTTCGGGACCTTCGCCGTCACGCCGAAGGACTGGAGCATCATCCTCCTGCTCGCGGGATCGGTGATCCCCGTCCTGGAGAGTGGAAAGTGGCTGGTACGTCGCGGCGTCTTCGGTCCCGTCTCCTGACCTACACCCCGAGGACGATCTTCGCATCCAGAATCGTGAGGCTCTTCTCGCCGACGAGCACGGGATTGAAGTCGATCTCGCGAATCTGCGGGCACTCGTTCGCGAGGAGAGAGACAACGGAAACAAACTCCGCAAATGCATCGATGGCGAGGGGCGGCTTGCCGCGCATCCCAAGGAGCAGCTGCCAGCTCTTCAGCTGCGCGAGCATCGCATAGGCCTCCTTCGCGGAGACGGGAGCGACGCGGAACGACGTGTCCCGGAAGAGCTCTGTATAGACCCCCCCGAGCCCCGCCATGACGAGATGCCCCGCCGTCTCATCCTTCAGCGCACCGACGATGAACTCATTCCCCGGCGGGAGGCACTGCTGAATGAGGACGCCCGCGACGCGCGCCTGCGGGGCTCGTTCCCGGGCATTCCGCATGATCGTGTCGAATGCCTTGCGCACCTCTTCCGCCGTCGTGAGGTGCATCACGACGCCGCCGATCTCCGTCTTGTGGAGTATCTCCTTCGAGCTCACCTTCGCTGTCACGGGAAAGCCGATTTCCTCCGCGATTTTCACCGCCTCATCGGCCGTGGCCGCCACCTTGCTGCGCGGGAAGGGAAGACCGTACAGCTCCAGGAGCTTCTCAGTTCGCTCCTCGTTGAGGAGCCCCAGACCGGCATCTTCGAAGAGCTGCGCCGCCTTTGCCGCCCGCCGTTCGTCACGCTGAAAAATATTTTGCTTCTCCTCCATGCGCTCGGGAGGACGGAGCAGGGCAAGAATGTGCATCGCCGACTCCGGACAGGAAAAATTGGTGACGCCGTCCGCGTGGAGAATGGCAATTGCCTCCCGCACTCCCTCCCCTCCCATGAAGCAGGAGACGAAAGGGAAGAGGGCATGCTGATGCTTGATGCGGACGAGCATCTCCGCGATCTCCTTCGCAGGCGTCATGACTTGCGGCGTGAGAATAACAATTGCGCCATCGATATTCGGGTCATTCACCGCTGCCTTCAGCGCCTGCTCGTAGCGGTCGGCGAGCGCGTCGCCGAGGACATCAATGGGATTCCGCACGCTCGCGGCAGGAGGCAGGAATGACCGAAGAGCCTGTTCGATTCCCGGCGTGAGTGCGGGGAGGGAGAGACCTTCCCGCTCTGCGGCATCCGCGGCGAGGACGCCGGGGCCCCCTGCATTCGTGATCACCGCGATGCGAGAGGAGAGGAGTGGCGGCTGCTGGGAGAGCGTACGCAGGAGATCGAGGAACTGCCGCGTGGATCGCGCCCGGACGATGCCCGCCTGCGCGCAGATCGCCTCGATGGCCGCATCCGTCCCCGCGAGCGCGCCCGTGTGGGATGAGGCCGCCTGCCGCCCTTTCTCGGTGACTCCGCCCTTCAGGAGGATGATCCGCTTCTCGCGGCCAATGCGCTTCGCAAGTGTGAGGAAGCGCGGGCCATCCACGATCCCCTCGAGGTACAGCCCGATCACCTTCGTCTCCAGGTCCTCCCCGCAGAGCTCGAGAAAATCGCTCTCATCCATGGAAACCTTGTTCCCGATGCTCAGGAAGAGCGAGAGCTTGAGCCCGATCCCCTCCGCGCGGTCAATGAACGCGTCGCCGAGCGCCCCCGACTGGCTGAGGAGCGCCACGCTGCCTGCCGGCGGCAGCCGGTTGGCGAACGAGGCATTCATGCAGATACCCGGCCGGATGATGCCGAGCGAATTCGGACCGATGAGCTTCATGGAGTAGCGCTCCACCGTCCGGCGCAACTCCTCCTCCATCGCCTTCCCATCCCCGCCGGCTTCCCGGAACCCGGAGCTGATGACCGCGAGCGACAAGATGCCCTTCTTGCCGCACTCCTCCGCGAGCCTGTTCACCGTCGCGGCGGGCGTCACGATGACCGCGAGGTCCACCGGCCCGTCGATGGCACTGACTGACGGAAAAACTTTCTTCCCCAGGATTTCCCCGCCTTTGGGATTCACGGGATAGATCTTGCCCGCGTACCCCTGCGTGACGAGATTGCGGAGAATCAGGTGCCCCACTTTGCGCTCATCCGCGGAGACGCCGATGACTGCGATGGATTTCGGGGAGAAGAGCGACATCGACGCGCATTGTAAACGTCCGCCGTGCCGCCGTCGACTCGGCACTTTTGCCGACGGAGGGAGACCTCTATACTTCATGATTGCAGATCACACTTCCCCCCTCCTCTATGTTCGATCTCTCCGGCAAAGTCGCTCTCATCACCGGCGCACAGCGCGGCATGGGAAAAGCAGATGCACTCGCGCTCGCAAAGCAAGGGGCCATCGTCATCGTCACGGACATCGACGAAAAAGCATGCAAAGCCGTCGCGGATGAGATCATCTCCTCCGGCGGAAAAGCAGCGGCCTTCGCAATGGATGTCTCCGACAAGAAAAAGATTGATGCCGTCTTCGACGCCGTCATCAAGCAGTTCAAGAGGCTGGACATCCTCGTGAACAACGCGGGAATTTTCCGCCCGAAGCCAGCTCTCGACCTCACGGAGCAGGAGTGGCAGCAGACGATCGACATCAATCTCACGGGGGTCTTCCTCTGCGCGCAGCGCGCAGCGCAGGAGATGGCAAAGAAGAAGTGCGGGCGCATCATCAACATCGCCTCGATCGCGAGCGGGCAGGTGGGTGTCGGCTTCATGGGAAGCGCGCACTACAGCGCCTCGAAAGGAGGCATCACCGCCATGACCGAGACGATGGCACTGGAGTGGGGCCCGCTCGGTATCACCGTGAATGCAATCGGACCGGGCGCCATCGATACCCCCATGGTCTCCTCCACCAAGAGCTCCCCCGAGGCGCTGCGGTCGATCAATGCGCGCATCCCGCTGGGACGGATGGGCACCCCCGAGGAGATCGCTGCGGCCGTGGTCTTCCTCGCCTCCGACGAAGCGAGCTACGTGACAGGTGCCACGCTCTTCGTGGACGGAGGTTACCTGGCGGGCTAGGCGTGGTGGTACCCGCTCCCCCGTGCGATCTCGGAAGCACGGTAGAGCTGTTCCAGGAAAATGAGCCGGCAGAGCTCGTGCGGAAAGGTCATGTCGCTCAGGCGGAGGACATGCGTCGCGCGGGTGCGGACTGCGTCAGTGAGTCCGTACGCGCCGCCGAGGACGAAGAGGAGCGGCCGGCCGCCGTCGCGTGCGGCGGAGATGCTCTGCGCAAACGCCGCGGATGTCTTCCGCTCGCCGCGCTCATCGAGCACCCACACCTCTCCTTCCCTCTTCTCGAGGAGTGCGAGGAGCCGCCGCGATTCTTCCGCGCTCTGCTTCGACGGATCCTTCTCCCTGCCCGCGGCAACCTCGATCACTTCGATGGAAAACGAATGGCGAAGCCGCTCCAGGTAATCCGCACATCCCTCGACGACCCACCGTGTCTTGAGGGAACCGACGCAGAGGAGGGTGATGCGGTGCATGCGCCTAAGGTACACCACGAAGTGCATTGACAAGAAAAGTTGTCAAACGGAGAATCACGGGCCAGCTTCGGTTCCGGCCTTCGTTGTGGAGGCTGGGAAGCTGGTTGTCCTTTGACACCATTGCGATTGATTTATTTTTTCCGGCAAGGAGTAAAACATGCCGTGCTGTGTTGTGTATGTATGTGTATGCGTGTGAACCGAGGACCTATCTCGCGAGAGGCCCTTTGGTTCCGGCGTTATTGTGCATGGAAACAATGAAACCCTATGAGAGGAAAAACGACTATGTTCAACAGGTACTACTATGACCACCTCACGGATGAGCAAACCGCGCTGCTCGAGCCGATGTACTGGAGCACGGTCCTGGCCGGCGGCGTCCACCACCACACGAAAGGAGCCTTCTCCGGCCGCGTGATGTGGGCGGACATGATCCGCCGCAGCCCGGAACTGCTCTTCAGGGGCTGGGCGCCGTCGCCGATCCCGGAAGAGATCCCCCGGCACGCGAACGTCTGCCAGGCGAAGCGGCACGGCATCACCGTGTCGCATCGCTTCGGGGATTTGGTCCGCCAGAACGTCGAGACGCACGGTCCGGATCACACTCTGGCGTGCATCGCGGTGGACACGAAGTGGCACCGCACGCTCATCGAGGAGGCGGTCGAAGCCGGAGCGCGCTTCATCTGGTGTGACAAGCCGCTCGTCGTCGGCATGGAAGATTATGCGGCGCTCCTGCGGCTCTGCCAGGCAAAGCCGAACGTGCGCGTGTTCGTGGCACAGAACCACCGCTTCTGCAGCGCGGCCCTGCTGCTGCGGCATCGCGCACAGGAGGCCCTCAAGAAAAAGAAGAAGGTTCAGGTCCGCTCCGGCTTCTGGCAGGCATGGCTGCTCGGAGATCAGGAGAGTGTGCAGGCTGTCGGACGCCTGAACGATATCCGATGCACCCTGTCCGATCTGGGAGCACACTGCTTCGACCTGATCGAGTTCATCCTCGGCCTCGAGGCACTGGTGCTCAAAAAAGGAACCGGACTGCACGGCCTCCTCGAGAAGTTCCCGGAGGTCTTCACCGGTGGCACCTGCGAACTCGCGTTCGCGGACGCGAACGCGAATGGCTCCATCGACGTCAATCAGTGCAAGAAGGACGCCCTGATGGATGACCTCTGGACCTGGCTCAAGATCGACGGCGAGAAGGATCTCCTCTGGCGCATGGGGTGGAATGGCGGAGACTCCGTCTTCGCTGCCCGGT
>JAQUNQ010000032.1 GCA_028717505.1 Candidatus Peribacteraceae bacterium | reverse complement strand
ACGGAGCGTGGCAGCAGGGCAAGATAGGGAATGAGCTGCTCCGGCGACGTATTCGTCCCACGAACGCGTCTCCCATCCCAGAGCGTCAGTTCCACGTTGAAAAAATGGCGGGGATACTTCAGAGCGATCTGATGGAGATCAAGGCTGCCAACCTTGCCGACATCACCCTTCTCGGGAAGGGCTACCTGCCGAATCTCCCCCTTCTTGGGAAGGAGACCCCGATGCTCCATCCGCGGGGAACGAGCAATATCGAGGATGGTCCGCTCACCTGTGCGCGTCGTGCCCGGAGCGGTCAGGATGAGACGCTTCACCATGCTGCGATCATTGATCTGGAAGCCCATCCCATAGGTTATTTTTCTCCATCTGGCAATCAGTTGTTTCTTCTCATTCGCCCATGTCTGTTCGCCGAAGGCACTGCCTTGAATGCGAGTCTGGGGAGTATCTGTCACTGCCCGAATCGTCACGTACGGATCCATGCGGGACTTCACGTCGTTCCACTGACTGTCCTGAAGATAATCGGCCTCAATCACGCGGCCGTCGGCAAGCTCGAGACGTGCCCGGAAGTACCCGTGCGGATAGATGAAGAAATCCTGACCGGGAGGAACAACCTCGGGAAGATCCGGCGGCTGCTCAATCGTGACCCAGCTGCCCGGCTGCTCGATGCCTGCGGCATTCTGTTCAAATACATAGAACTTCGCTCCTTCCTGCTGCCCCTCAATTCTCCATGTCACTTCATCACCAACCCTCTCCGCAACGACAGTGCCCATACCGGGAAGTGAAAACTGCTTCTGCCTCTCCCCGCCCAAGTCCAAGAGCTGCTCCCGCATCTCCCCCGATGGTCCCGGAACCACGACATGGAGTTGCGGGGACTTCGTGTGAGTCAGATACTCGTGATAGCCGAGAGAGACGACCTGCAGAGATTGCTTGCTGCGCTCGACGGGGCAGAACGCATAGCGCCTCTCCTCCAGCCACTGGATGCGATTGCGGAGGGATTGGGTGAACGTCTGAAACACCTCCTGGCGCTGCACAGTCGCGGGGTCGCCGAGTTCCAGGAATCCATGAGGCTCCCAGTTCAGAGTGCGCATGCGGTAGATCTGCCGACGGAGCGAGCCATCGGAATCGAGCGCGGGAACCCGTGAGAGCTGGCGGAAGAGATACTCCGCAGTCATGAGATGTTCGTAATGCGCCTGGGGGAACTGGATGCTCCGGGTCATGGGGTAGAGATCCGCATCGATCACTTTGAGCATGCCGAGGTAGGCATCGAAGTTCGAGCGATCGAGTTCCTCGTGCTCTTCCCGTTCGAAGAGAAGGAACGGCAGGGAAGACATCTCCACAGACGCCCCGGAGCGCTCTTGTCGAATCGCCTCAGGAAGCTCGACGCGGAAGAGGTCAGGGTACCTTTTGATGAGCTCAGCCCGCGTGGCATTGCGGTACTCAGCGGGAACGACGTTTACCTTATTCCAGGATTCACCACGCGTCATAATCCGTGGATGGCGTTCGTAGAAATCACCCACTCTTTTGTACAGATCCTGCACCAAGGCAAGCGCGTACGTCCGCCCGCCTGAAAGGGAAGACAGGGAACCAAGCTCTTTCCCAAAGACGCGCTCGGTGGAGGAGCGACGCTCAGAATCAAACTGCGCAGCAGACCTCGCCCGCAAATCCGCGAGAGAGTCGATCGGTCCACCGGAAACGGCTGCCGGATTCGCGGATTGCTTGCGCGCCGTGAGCTCGCGTCGATGCTGGGCATAGAGGACCAGAGCCTCCCGCGCCGCGATACGGATATCCGTGTCCGTCACGTTCTCCAGATCGAACCACCCTTCATCCGTCCGGAGATCCTTGAAGTCGCTCCACTGCACTCCTCCGTCGTTGGAGCGCTGGAAGAGACGCACGGCGAGATACGGCCGGAAGAACCGTTCGAAATCCTCGCGGAAGAGCGTGCCATTCTCACTGAAGAAGGCGATGGGATCCTCTTCACCAACGATATCGGCGAAGAGATCGGCATGGGGGCCCTGCAATCCAAGGAGCTCGCGATAGAGCACTGCCATAAAGGCTTTCTTGCGGATGAGGTCCTTCTGGTCGAGGCCGCGCACACCATTGATGTACTCGTTGACCCACAGGTCCGAGATCATGCTATTGGAGTGCTCGGCGATGACGTCCGCCTCGCCCATCCCGGTCGGCTTGCCCGTTCCCAGGAGCGCGAGCACAGGCATGGGGATGTTCTCGAGGAACGCGCGATTCTGTGTCTGCTCCCACGTGGTGATGACACCATGCACGACAATCTGTACCCCTGCCACCACCCATCCGGCGGGGTGCAGGAGGAGCGCAGGATTGATGACAAGTACCGCCGTATTCGCGAGAGCACTGGCACTATCCACACCCACACGCGTCCATGCCGGATTATTGAGTTCATCCAGGGATTTTTCAAAGGTTTTCACCTCGAGTCTGGCCCCGGAGGGATGCACCCACTGACCGGTACCCTCATCGAAGGTGAATTTCGCCTTCCGCATCTTTTCATCGAGGGACGCCTTGAGTTCATTGATGCGCTCCGTCGCCGACAGGGCCTCTTCTGCAGAGAAACACACCGCCATCCACTCGAGGGCCACTCCGAGACGCGCGAGATTGCGCGCAACAGGGCCAGCACCCTTCCACTCATTGAACTGCCGCATGGCCCGGGCGATCTTTTCGGCGTCACCCCCCAGACGAGCGCTGCGGGCGATCTTCACCAGCGGATGGACATCCTGGACGGGGGATTCCGCAACGAGCTGGAGAATCCGCACATCGAGGGCATGCCCCGCCCCCTCCATACCCTGCACGAAGGAACCGATCCTCCTGAGAGCGGCGATCCGCGCAGGTCCCGCAGGCAGGTTCACCTGTCGGAGGAGATCCTCCGGCACCTCGGAGAGCCAGCGGACGGTAGGGGTGTGGGAGAGGACGTTCGCGGCTTCGTCGGCATTGAGACCGAGCTGAGCACAACGGTTTGCCGCAGTATCAAAGGCCTCGCGCGCGGCCCCTCTGTACTGCTTCGCAATTTCGGAGAGGCCAGAAGCCGCTCGTTCTGCCGCCCCGGCCGGCGCTTCCAGCACAGCCGTTTCCCCCGCCATCCCCACGCGGAGCGCCTTCACCGCCTCGTCGCCGAAGGCTTCGGCCGCAGCCACTGGTCTCCCGTTGATGTTGAGGGGCGCGCCCGTGGCGGGATCGATGCCGCGGAGGATTTTCATCTTCTGCTCCAGAACTGCCGGCGGCCACTTCCCACTGGCCGGTCGGGGACCGCCATGAGCATGTGCGCGGCGAAGGAGCTCGAGCTGGAGATCGCTTGCCTCTGGGAAGAGAACGCGAGCAAGTGCTTGATATTCCTTCCCACCCACACGAGCAAGATCCTCCTGGAAACGAATTGCTCGCTCTTCAAGCTCTGCTAGTCGCATTTGCCGGAGGCGAGGATCCATATTCCTCGCATTTTTTATGGCATCGTACTCATCACTCAGTGCCAGCAAGCGAACACGCAATCCTTCCAGCGCCTTTGACTCGACCTGCTGAGCCTCGAGCACCGCAATTTTTCTCAAAGCTGCCTGATGGTTGGACGTCAGCTGCTTCAGCTTCGCCTCTTTTTCAGCGATGATGGCACTCGCCCGCGCCTCCGCCGCAACTCTGCCAGCTTCTCGTCCGTTTCTCCCTGCTGCTGCAATGTCCCGAGCAGCTTGCGCTCGTACCGCGATGATCTCTCTCTTCATATTCTCCAGTGCGGTCCTTGCCGCATCCACCTCTTTTTTGAGAAGGAGCCTGCTCCGCTCGAATGACGTAATTGACGGGCGAAAAGCACCGCTCAAATACCCCCCAGCAAACCGGGCCAGCCTATTGAGGAATCCTTTGCCCCGATAGAACCCGGCACCTGCCTTCGCAGGTCCCGTGACAAGAAGGCGATCTGCCAGGCTGACTGGACCGTTGGCAATGCGAAACACCGTCTCACCTGCACCCTGTAACATGCCAAAACCAGGGACTCTCTTCCCGAGGTGCCAAACAGGAGCACCGCGCGCTGCCAGTGGGTTTTGGAACAGCCACATGGCTCCGCCCCGCCCACCGATACCATACGACACTGCACCGATGCCTCCTGTCCACGCCAAACCTTCTATCCAACCGAGAGGGGCAAATGCCATTTCATTGAAGCGATGCTCCTGCGCAATGTTGAATCCTGTGCTGGTATTCAGATCGCTCTGCAGTTCCTTGATACCTGTCACAAGCGCCGGGACGTGTTCCGTTCTCATGACGGCAAGGATGTAGAGATTCACCCCGATAATGCGGTTCTTCGCCTCATTGAGACGCTTGTTTGCCGCTACCAACTTCGGAACATCTCCAGCACCGCTTGCCCGATCGAATTCTTCTTTTGCTTTCTTGTACTCCGTACCGGGACTCGTCACATAGGCAGCCAAATTTCCGAGCTCCCGCTCGGGCGGGAATTCGGGCGGGTGCACCGTTACGGAGAGATCGTCAGCGGAGGCAACAGCCCGCAACTGCTTGAGCAATTGAATATCCTGCCGAATGTTCTGCAGCTTTTGCTGGTGCTTGTTACGAAAAGACTCGTAGATACTCTTCACTTTTTCTATTCCCTCTTTCATCGCGCGAAGTTCCGCGATTATCGCGGTGAGCTTTGCCTTCTTCGCATGGTCACTGGTGTGAACGAGCCAGCCTTCGAGTCCCGTGATCTTTGCGGCCATCCGAGGAATGTACCAACAGAATTCTGTGAGCTTATCATCGAGCTTTGCCATCGCCCCTCCGCACTTCACAAGCAGGTTATCGAGTGCTCCGTCGCCATCGCGCGAAATCAGATGCATCCAGCTGAAAATGCTCGGCCGGTCCGTCACATCATCGATTTCATCCACATAACGAGCCATGGCATTTCCATATTGCAACCACTCATTTGCAAGACTTTCCTTAAGTTCATTGGAAATGGGACGGTAGGTGTGCGTCTCCGCAGGACGTAGGTCGGACTGAAAGGGGCGTGTGCGCGGTCCGTAACTGCGCTGTGAGAAGAGTAGGGAGAGTGCCTTTGCATCAAAATCAAGAGCATGTTCGAGGCGTGCCGCTTCTTTCTGCGTCGTCTCACGAAACGCCGGCCAATTCTCAATAAAGGAATCAACACCTCCTTTCATCCTCACATGAAGGATTTCCTCGTTTCCCGCAAGCAGATCTGCATAGAGGCTACGCGCAATGGGCTGTTGTGGAGCATCAGCACTCCCCATGAGGCGCGGGGCACTTGTATTGAGCTGCGATCTCAGTTGCCAATCGACGTAATTCAAGTACTCATCCAGATCCTGCTGTGTAAAGTCCATCCGAGATACCGCTGCCGCGGAACGCTGCAAGCCGGCGAGACGATCGACGGCCAGCTGCTGCTGCTTGGCTTCCGTGCTGGATTTTGAACCGACGCCGACGCGGGTTTCCCGCAGAGCCCTCTCCGCATATTCCTGATTGCTCCGCGCCCCCTGACGAATATTTTCTCTCAGTTGCCCGATCCATTCCGGCAAATTCCCGCGAACCGCCCGGGCTTCGGCATCACGCAAATCTGTCGACCGCAACTGTGTCTCGAGATCGCGGAATGTTGGAGGCAACTTCAGCGGCGTAGAATCCGTCCCACGAAGCGTTTCACCTTCCAAGAGAACCTGCAGGGTCTTGGTTCGAAGGGGGGGAGGGATCTGCGGAAGTAACTCCTGCAGTTCTGTCTGGAGTTCGGAGGGAAGTCCTGCCACCCCCAGCACCTGCTCGACGGACCGCATGGCGAGAGTGGGATTGTACTTCAGAATCCCCTGGAAGCATCGGGCAATGCGATCCTCCGTTTGCATGCTCTCGAACATGCGAAGGACGCGAATGTTCGAGAGCTGGTCCATGGAACTCTCCACTTCGCGCAGGATAATATTCATCCTCCTCACCGTTTCGGGTATGCGCTTCCGAAGCGCCTGCACCTGCTTCAACCGTTCCTGCAGAAACCCTTTCTCTCTACTGGGAGCTGTCGCAATGAGCCCCTGAAGTTTTGTCACCGTTTTTCCAAGTTCTTCAAGGAGATCGCCGCCCAATTTCTTGGAAAGAGCCTCGTACTCATTCCCGAATTTCTCGGCTGTATCCAGCTGATCAAAAACGAGGAGACCTTGGTATTCCGCAAGAGTAATGAGCCGATCAATATCGGGGACCAGAGGTCCAAACTTCTCAAGTGCATCAATTTCCTGCTTGGACCGTTCCGCATACGTTTTTCCCTGGTGAACTGGATCAATCTGCGCGCGAAGCCGGTTTGCCTCGATACGGTTGCGTAAGTCCGCGAGACGCAGGACATCCTCGAAGCGTACGGTACCTTTTTGGAATTGTCTGATGACCTCCGCCGCAGCACGCGCATGATCGAGCTTGAGTTCGCGAACATCCACGAGATGATCGCTCGTTGCTTTCTTTGCCGTCGGCAAACCTTGTTCCTCGGCGAGAGAACGTCTCTTCTCGACAATGCCGAATTTTTTCTTCAACCGCTTCGCGGTTTCAGCGATAGCTCGAGGACTATTTGACGTTTCGATCCCCCGCAAGACTTCAGGTGTGCGCTGGTTTTCCGATGAATCTTTGGACATAAAAGACAGTGGTGGTTGTGTATTTGAAAAATTTTTTCCTAGTTTGGCTTGATGACCCGCGAAGGATCCAAGAAGGCGCCTCCTGCAGATTCAAGTCCCTGCGCACCTTCCAGCGGGATATTGGATGCGCCCCCGAGAGCTGAACCAGCTCCTTCTAAAGCAGAGCCTGCTTCTGCGGCTCGTGCGGCCTCCGCTGCGTCGCGGAACCCCTTCATCGCAGCCGCTCCGCGAGCCGCAGCGGCTCCCGCTGCACCCTTTGAAAGCCAGTACCAGGCAAGCGTCCCACCAGCAACAGTGAGAACCAATGTCGTCAGAATGGGGTGCTCCACAAATGTCTTCTTCCAGACCCACCCCAAACCACGGAACGGCGCCTTCACGATCCAGCTGAACCACCCCTCCTTGCGCTCCAGCTCCTGCTTGTTCACGAGAATCTTGCGTGCCTCCTTCTCCGCTTCTCCGTTCATCTCCGGATGCTCCTTGCGCAGTGCCTCCACGAGGAGGCGGTGGCGGTCCGTATTGTTCTTCGCCTTCCCGAGCGCCGTGAGCGTCTCCTCGCCGATGTACCGACGCAGATCAGCATTGCGTTCAAACGTCGGGACGCGGGGGGGGGATTCGGGGCCTGCGTTGGTGGCTGCGGATCGGACCATGGGAAGAAGGGGTTAGACGTAGGAAATGGAGGCGTTCGTCTCCAAAAGCTTGTGGCGCATCTCGCCGAGATTGGCGAGGAGACGCACATCATCATCGGTCTTCACCTCCTTCAGGAGGGAAGCGATGAGGAGAGAAATTCCCTTGGCTCCGATCATGAAGAAGAATTCGCCGATATCCTCCTCGGAGAGCTCCGGGAGACTCAGCTTGTCCGGCGGCGTACCCGCCTGCACCTTCTCGACGAGCTCCTTCACTTTGGGATGCCTCCGGAGCGGCGAAATCTGTGCGCGCATCTCCAGAACTTCCTGCGTCTCGTAGCTCGTCTGCGTTTCCGCGGAAACCGCCCACCCCTCACGGAGAGAGGCGGAAACAGCGGAGAAGGCCTTCTGTTCCTCAGTTGTCAGGAAGAGCGTCTGCATATACCTCTATTATAGCGGAGAGAAGAGCCGATGCGAAGATCATCTTCGTGGAGCCGCGCTGCGGGGGAATCACTCAAAAAAGAGGGCCCGCGCTTCCTTGACTTCTCCCCGCTTTTGCGTAGAATTTTCGCATTCCCAAGCCATTTCTCAATGTGCGGAATCATCGGATATGTCGGGGGGCGGCGGGACGCGGGTTTCCTCGTGATCGAGGGGCTCAAGAACCTCGAATACCGCGGTTATGACTCGTGGGGCGTGGCGTGGAAGGAAGGCAGGAAGATCGCCGTTTGCAAGGAGACCGGGAAGATCGGCTGCGTGGACGCGGCGAAGATCGCAAAGGAGGGAAATCTCGCCATCGCCCACACGCGCTGGGCCACGCACGGCGGCGTGACGACGGAAAACGCGCACCCGCACCTGAGCTGCAACGGGTCCATCGCTGTGGTGCATAACGGCATCGTGGAGAATTACGAGGAGATTCGCAGGGACCTCATCGCAAAGGGGCACCGCTTCCTCTCGGAAACGGATACCGAGGTGATCCCACATCTCATTGAAGAGGAGATGAAGACGACCGGCGACTTCGCTGCCGCCGTGCGACGGGCCTGCCTCAAATTCGAGGGGCGCTTCGCCGTGCTCGCCATGCATGCGGAATCCGGCACGCTCGTCGCGGCGCGCACCGGCTCCCCGCTCATCGTCGGAGTAGGGGACCACGAGGGCTACTTCATCGCGTCCGACATCCCCGCCTTCCGCGAGCACACCTCCACCGTGCAGTACCTCGACGACGGCGAGATGGTGGTGACGGACGGCAGGAGCATCCTCTTCTCGGACCTGAAGACGGGCGCGGAGCGCGAGAAGCGCGAGATCGAGATCACGTGGGAGACGGCGCAGGTGCAGAAGGGAAAGTACGCGCACTTCATGCTCAAGGAGATCATGGAGCAGAAGGACTCCATCGCACGGGCAGTGAATCAGGACGAGGGGGAGATCCAGACGCTCGCGGAGGCCATCCGCGCCGCGCAGGGCACCTTCCTCAGCGGCTGCGGCACGGCGGCGAAGGCCTGCATGGCCGCAGAGTACTTCTTCTCCGTCATCGCCGGGCAGCACGTGAACTTCGCTCCGGCAAGCGAGTTCAAGCTATTCCACCGCTTCCTGAAGCCGCAGAGCCTCCTCATCGTCGTGAGTCAGAGCGGGGAGACCGCGGACGTGCTCGAGGCCATGAAGGTGGCGAAGTCCAAGGGGGCGAAGGTGCTCGCGATCGTGAACACGGAAGGATCGACCATCGCGCGCGAGGCGGACTACACCCTGCACATCAACGCCGGTCCCGAGCGCGCGGTCGCCTCGACCAAGGCACTCACCGGCCAGATGGCCGTCCTCATGCTCATCGCGTACGCCATGATCGGCAAGCTCCCGAAGGGGCGCACGCGCCTCCTCGAAACCGCCGCGGCGATCAACGACATGTTGAACCCGCGCTACACCTCCTTCATCGAGAGCCTCGCGGAGAAGATCAAGGACGACAAGGATCTCTACATCATCGGGAAGAGCTGGAATTACCCCATGGCCCTCGAAAGCGCCATCAAGATTCAGGAGGTGAGCTATGTCCATGCGGAGGGCTTCGCCGGCGGCGAGCTGAAGCACGGCCCCATCGCCCTCATCGAGGAGGGGACGCCCTGCATCGCACTCGTGGGGAATGACGAAGTGCGCACCGACATCATCAACAACGCCATCGAGCTCAAGGCGCGCGGCGGCTTCATCATTGGCGTCGCCCCCGAGCGGCACGCGGTCTTCGACGAGTGGATCAAGGTGCCGGATACCGATACGGCGCAGGCCATCGTGAACATCATCCCGATTCAGGTGCTCGCGTACTTCCTCGCCGTGAAGCGTGGGAAAGATCCGGATATGCCGCGGAATCTGGCAAAATCCGTCACGGTGAAATGATAAGTTTTGCCCTGAGCGCAGTCGAAGGGCAAAGTCAGTGACAGTGAAATAAACGACCAAAAAATATATAGGCATCCACATTGCACCCGCCCCGTCGAGAGCGGGAAACAAAAACAGCCTACAAAATCCCGGAAACGCGCCGATGTGGCGGCGATAGCGGAGGGGGTCATCGGCGCAGCGCTTTCTTTCGCCCTTTCTTTGCCGCGCTTGGCAAAGAAAGGGCAACACTCGTTCCGCTGGGGAAGCCCTGTGATTCCTTCTTTCTCTGTCTGCCCGACAGAGAAAGAAGCAAAGAGAGCGCACCGCGCGCCAAAGCCCCTCCACTCGGCCCTGTGCCTCCTCATCGGTTCCTACAAGGATTCGGAACCGATTCGTCGGCAAACGTCTGCGGACAGGGCCTCCCCCTTCACCCCCCGTGGCACGCGGGGCCAACGCACTATCGCACTGCATACAATAACCATCGCGAAGTCCCGCAGCCGCGGGACTGGAGCGACACCTTTAAAGGGAAGGGTGGGTTCGTGCCCATTCGGCTCCTCTCTTCGTTCGTCGCTCAGGGCACCCCGAGCTTGTCGAGGGGTGGGAGGGGCACCGCAGGTGACCCTTCAACGCTATTCTTCATCCGGCGGAATTCCGTAATATTGGAAGAGGAATGCCGCGATCTCCTTGAAGACCGGCGCCGCGGACTGCACGCCGAGCTCGAGACCCTTGGCCTTCGGCCGGTCGAACTTCACGAGAATGACGAAGCGCGGATCATCCACGGGCGCGAACCCGCCGAAGGACGTGACCACCGAACCGGTGCCCGTCTCGTAGCGGCCGCCGGGTCCGGCGATCTGGCTCGTCCCCGTCTTCCCTGCCACGCGATGCCCGGGGACACTCGCTGACTTTCCGTAGCCCCGCGCCGCCGTGCTCACGAGCATCGCCGTCAGGGTGGCGGAAGTCTCCGGCGTGATGACCTGATCGATGACGTGCGGCTGCGTCCGCTCCACGGTGCCGTCGTTGCGGAGGATGCGATCGATGATCGTCGGCTTCATGAGCTTGCCCCCGTTCGCGATGGCGCCGTATGCCACAGCGACCTGGAGGGGCGTCGACGAGATGCCCTGTCCGAAGGCCGCCGTCGCGAGGAGGGAGTTGCTCCAGTTCTTCCACGGAAGGATCTCCCCGGGGAGTTCGTCTTCCAGCTCCACGCCGGAGATGTGCCCGAAGCCGAAGCGGTCGAGCGCGCGGTAGAAGAGCTTGCGGCCGAGCTTCATGGAGACGCTCGTCATGCACGTGTTGATGGAGAACTCGAGACAGTTGGTCATCGTCACCTTGCCATAGTTGATCTCGAGCGCGTTCTTGATGGTGTACTCGTCCACCTTCACGGGTGCGTTGTCATCGTAGATGTCGTTCGGCGTCACCTCGCCCTGATCGACGGCGATGGACATGGTGATCGGCTTGAGCACCGACCCCGGCTCGTACACCGCCTGCACGGTGCGGTTCAGGTAGGCCCCCACGCCGATGGCGTTCTTGAACTTCAGCCAG
>JAQUNQ010000031.1 GCA_028717505.1 Candidatus Peribacteraceae bacterium | reverse complement strand
GATTTATCTTCGCCGATGCGCTCGCTCACCTGATCGATGAGGTTCAGGGTGTCGAGCAGGCTCGCGATCTTCGCCGGCTGACTCACGATGAGTGCAGGACGCTCAGAGGTCGCGAGGAACTCTGTGGATTTGTCGGGGGTGTTCCCGGGAGACATCACTACTATTTTCTCTCATTTTGACCTAAAAGTCAAAAATTTTGGTGCAGGGAAGCCATTTGTCGTTTCTCGTCTGGTGCGGATATGCTGGCGATATTCCCCCTTCTCCCATGGCCGAGCGCACCTTGTTCCATAAGATCCGCGACCGCGAAATCCCCGCTACGGTTGTCTATGAGGATGACGATGTGCTGGCGTTCAAAGACATTCATCCGAAGGCGCCCACGCACCTGCTCTTCATCGCAAAAAAGGACGCGGATTTCGTCCCGTCCATCGATGATCTCTCCGAGAAGACGGCGCATGTCCCGCTCCTCCTCATCCGCAAGGCCCAGCAGTTCGCCAAGGAGCACGACATCTCCGGCTACCAGCTGAGGTTCCATGTGGGGAAGGGAGGGGGGCAGGAGGTGTTCTACCTGCACCTGCACTTCCTGAGTGAGCAGAAGATTGATTAGACATGTGGTATTTTCTGTAGCGGCAGATCGCGATCTGCCGCTGAGCCAGCAATCATTGTGAGGGTGTTGATCGGAATGATGCGTGCGCTCGAGTGCAAGGTGTAATGATTTTCGACTCCCGGAGCGGTATCTCCGCGCACGATTTTGGGAAAGAGGAAAGAGTTGTTATTCGGGTTTGTTGAAGCGATAAACAGCGAGCCTGCGCACGTGTTTCCCGCATTGACGCTGCATTCGTTTGTCCTTAAAAGGGGATATATTTCCTTTCCCCCTGCCATGCATGACTTCGCTCGTTGTCCCTGCTCCCACACCCCAAACATCCTGTCCTGAACGTGTCACACCATTGCCGGACTTCGGACGAGAAATCGGGGTCTGGATGTGGAAGATTGTGAATGGGGGCACGGTGCCGTCAGATCGGAAGGTGGAAGATATTTGTGCACTGCAGGTGCTTGCCAGCAAGCTGCGCGCACTGGAAGAGACTCTTTCCGGGGAAATTCGGGCAGATGCGGAACGATATGCCCGCTTACTGGGCTGGAAGGTCGATAGGACGGCGTAAGCGAATGGCCGAGCTGCGATTCGTAGGTTCGGCTTGCTCACCGCAAGCGAACCCGGCAACGAGAGCAAACCTACAGCTCACGCACTGAAACCTGCGGCCTCCGCTTCCTTCTCCGTCTTGAAGTACACGCGGTTCTCCTCCTTGATCTTCTGTCCCTGCGCGGAGTCGACGGCGTAGAACTTCTTGCCGGTCTTCGATGCGACAAACTTCGCCTCTCCGGCATTCCCGCCTTCGGTGGGGAAGAGGGTCACCTGCTTCGCCTTCTTCGTGGCCTTCGGCTCCTTCACCTCCTTTCCATCTTTTTCATCCTTTCCTTCCTTTCCATCCTTTTCCTTTTTTTCCTCCTTCCTCACTTTCTCCTCCTTTGGCTCCTTCGTTTCTTTCGCTTCTTTTTCCTCCTTCGCCTTCGCCTCCTCTTCGCGCTCACGTTTGATGCGCTCGAGCGTGGCCTTGTCGATGGGCTGCAGGGCCTTGATGGAGAGCCCGATGCGTCGCTCGTCGATGTCGATGTTGATCACCTGCGCATCCACCTTCTGGCCGATGGTCAGGACTTCGGAGGGGTCCGTCACCTTGTGGTGCGCGACCTCCGTGAGATGCACGAGGCCATTGATGTCCTTCTCGAGCTTCAGGAAGGCGCCGTAGTCGGTGAAGCGCACGATGGTGCCCTGCACGCGCTTGCCGACTGGGTAGCGCTCGGCCACTTCCTCCCACGGGTCCTTGGTGAGCTGCTTGATGCTGAGGGAGATCTTGTCCCCGTCGAGGCCGATGATCTTCACCTTCACCTTGTCGCCGATCTCCGCGTACTCCGCCGGATTCTTCACGTGGCCCCATGCGATCTCGGAGATGTGCACGAGTCCCTCGAGGCCGTCGAAGGACACGAAGACGCCGTACTTCACGACGCCGCTCACGAGCCCTTCCTTGGTGTCGCCGACCTTGAGCCCCTCAAGGGCCTTGGCGCGTTCCTCGGCGAGTGCCTCCCGCTCGGAGACGACGACTTTCCCCGCTTCTTCATCCATCGTGATGATCTTCACAATGAAGGTGTGCCCAATGAATTTCTTGAGCTTCGAAATGATCTCGGAGGCGTCCGCGTTGTTCACACGCGGGTAGTTCACCGGTGCGAGCTGGCTCACGGGCAGGAAGGTGCGGATGCCGTCGATGTTTGCGAGCAGTCCGCCCTTGTTCGCCTCCTGCGCGGAGAATTCCATGGTGCCGTCCTGCTCCACGAGGCGGTGGAAGCGCTCCCAGGCCTTCTGTTGGCTTGCCATGCGGAGACTCAGGACGATCATTCCCTCATCGTTCTCCTCCTCGAGGACGAGCGCGTGGACGAGCTCACCGACGCGCAGGGAGCGGAAGGTGTTGAAGGAGTCCCGGAGCTCACGGCCGGAGACGATGCCGGTGGCCGTGCCGCCGAGGTCGAGGAACAGTTTGTTCTTTCCCTTGAAGACGACGGTGCCCTCCACGAGCTCGCCCGGGCGGACGCGCAGGATGGGTGGCGCTTCCTTCAGGAGCTTCTCCATCATCGGATTTTCCGGTCGAATGACTTTTGCCATAGGAAAGGGGAGGTGCAGGCGGAAGAGATAGGAGAGCTTGGGTACCCCTGCACGAGCAGTACCGAATGCCGCTCCAGTGTCCCTGTTTCTGGGTGAGGCGTCAACATTGTTGGTCGCTTTCTCCTTCATTCCCAACACTTCCCAAAATCTCCCTCACTCTTCGGGGGAGGGGTACGGGGGGGAATTCACCGGTGATTAGAGAACCAGTGTCTCTGTGTTCAGGTCCTCCACGTTCGTCAGCTTCTGCTCCTGACTCGTTTCAGGGTTATAGACCTGGTAGTAGAGCTCGATGAGTTCCTTCGTCGCGAGGCGCCGCGTGGCGAGGCCGATATTGCGGAGACCCGCCTCGATGAGGTTCACGCGGTCGCGCAGGGGGGCAGTGCGGCTCTCGAACTGCCGGTGGCGTCTGAGTGCCCTGCTTCCGGAGTCATCGAGACCCATCCAGGCGAGGAAGGCGGCGAAGGGGGTTCTCCGCTCCGGCAGCTCATCCACGGGCACGACCACATAGAAGCGCTTCTGCATGATGTCTGCCATGTCGACGATGCGCTCGACGAAGGAAGCGTACTCGAGCGTCTGTTCCTTGAGCAGCTGGTTCTGCTGGCTCTCCGCGCGCTTGCGGAGTTGCTCCAGGTACGGGTCGATATTCAACCGAGCCGACCGGATGACGATCTGGATGGGGAAGCTCAGCGTGTTCACGAATCCCTGGTAGCCGGCGATGATGCCCTTCTGCTCCGTCTCGCTCTTCAGGTTGAAGTTCAGCGCCTCCACCATCAGGACCGCGCGGAGCCCACCGTTCTTCAGGACAACGGTGTCGTTGCGGATCTCGGCGATGGGGACGAAGCGCTGCGCTGCTGCCTTCTGTGCCGCCTTGCGCGAGCGCACGGTGTCCTTCTTCCTGCCGGCGTGGACGCTCTGCTCAGCCATGGGAGAGGGAGGGGGGGAAGATATCCTGAACGATGTTCGAGAGGTTATGTCCTCGTTCCTCGAGGGGGGGTTCCGTCGCTGGTGTGATGTCATCGATGCGGTCCGTCTCCTCGAGTGGGGAATCCACGGCGATGCGCGAGGGGTCCACGGGGCGTGGCGTGCTCTCCGCTGTCACGGGTTCGGCAGGGGGCGGTGATGGAGCAGGCGTCTCCGTCATTGCCTGCGTTTCTCCGGGCACAGGACCGCGGTCGAGGAGGCTGCTCAATTCGTCAAAGCCAGCCGCTCGGGGGGCGGCAACTTTTGCGGCGGGCTTCTCCTCGCGGCCCGCAAAGTGGATGTTGATGGAAATGCCCCTGCGCGGTGACCAGCGTCGGATGGAGGGCTTGTCGATCCTCTCTGCGACGAGGAGGCAGAAGCGGAGCAGGCTGATACCCTGCACTTTCACGAAGGCGAAGGCGGCGCCAATGACGCACGGCGTCCAGGCGATCATGGTGCTCGCCACGCTCACGCCGCCGGTCGCAGATTTCATGCTCGTCCAGAGCACGTAGCTGAAGCCGCCCGAGAGGAGGACGATGAGGAGCTGCCGGAGAGACACCGGGCCGATGATGCGGTCCTCCACGTAGACGTTCTGCGGGATTTTGACGGGCTCGATGGCCATAAATCACGTTATTGTACCACAAAGAGCGGCTTTGGAGAATGCAGGGAACCATGAGGTTCGGTTGCCACAGCGTTCGATGAGACGTATGGCTCTTTCCCCTGCATGGGGATCAATCTATTACTATGAAATAATTTTTAAAAAATTGCAACTATCCCACGGAGGCGATGCTCTTCTGCTCTTCTTCCTTCATGCTCTCTGCAGGGCGGTCGCCATGGAGGAACTCGAGCTTGTCAGGTTCCTTCTTCACGATGCGGATGACGTCGCCCTCCTCGAAGACGTTCTTCAGGATGTGCTCCGCGATCTCATCTTCGAGCCGCTCCTGGATGATGCGCCGGACGGGGCGTGCGCCGTACTCCGGGTCGAAGCCGATCTCGGCGAGGAAGAAGAGTACCTTCTGGTCGATGTCCAATGTGAAGCCCTGCTTCTTCAGTCGCCCGGCGAGCTCATCCACGTGGAGCTTCACGATCTTGCGGATGTGTTCCTGATTCAGGGCGTTGAAGACGAGGATGTGGTCGATGCGGTTCAGGAATTCAGGCCGGAAGTGCTCCTTCAATTCCGCGCGCACCTCGTCGCACTTCTCGTTGTAGTTCTGTTCCTCCGCGCCCGCTTCGCCCTCGAGTTTGAAGCCGATCTTCGCTGCCTGTTTCGTGAGTTTCTCCGCGCCGATGTTGCTCGTCATGACGATGATCGTGTTCGTGAAGTCCACGGGCTTGCCCTGTCCGTCGGTGAGAGTGCCGTCCTCGAGAATCTGGAGGAGGAGATTGAAGAACTCGGGGTGTGCCTTCTCCACTTCGTCGAAGAGCACCACGGAGTAGGGCTTGCGGCGGACCGCCTCGGTGAGCTGGCCGCCCTCCTCGTACCCGACGTAGCCGGCGGTGGTTCCGGTGAGGCGGGACACGTTGTGCCGCTCCATGAATTCGGACATGTCGATCTTGATGAGGGCATCCTCGCGATTGAAGATCTCGCGGGCGATGGTGCGGACGAGCTCCGTCTTCCCCACGCCGGTGGGCCCGAGGAAGAGGAACGAGCCGATGGGGCGGCGGGCGTCGGAGATGCCCACGCGGCTCCGGCGGATGGCGCGGGCCACCTTCATGATGGCCTCGTCCTGCCCGATGACACTCTTCTTCAGGACGAGCTCGAGGTTGGTCAGGCGCTTCGTCTCCGACTTGAGGAGCTTCGTCACGGGGATGCCCGTGGCGCGGGCGATGGTGTGCGCGATGTCGTCGCCGGTGATCTGCACGGGCGTGCGGCGGTCGCCGTCCTGCTGGCTCTTCATCACTTTGAGCTTCTCCTGCATCTCCTGCTGTTCCTGCTTGAGCTTCAGGGCATTGTGGTACTTCTGCTCCTTCACGGCCTGTTGCTGCTTCGCCACGATCTTCTCCAGCTTCTCCTCGAGCTTGGTGATCTCCGGGGAGGTGCCGGCCTGCTGGAGGCTCTTGCCGGCGGCCGTCTCGTCGAGGACGTCGATGGCCTTGTCGGGCAGGTAGCGGTCGGTGATGTAGCGCTTACTCAGGACCACCGCCTTCTCGACCGCGTCATCTGTGATGGTGATGTGGTGGAACTCCTCGTAGGTGGGCTTGATTCCGCGGAGGATTCTGATGGCATCCTCCACCGAGGGTTCCTCCACGAGGATGGATTGGAAGCGGCGTTCGAGGGCGCCATCCTTCTCGATGGTGCGGTACTCGTCCGTCGTCGTGGCGCCGATCACCTGGATGGCGCCGCGGCTCAGGGCGGGCTTCAGGATATTCGCGGCATCCAGCGAGCCTTCCGCGCTCCCTGCGCCGACGACCGTGTGCATCTCGTCGATGAAGAGGAGAATTTCCTTCTCGCTCTCCAGCGCCTCCTTGATGATGTCGTCGAAGCGCTGCTCGAACTCGCCGCGATACTTCGTCCCGGCGATGAGCGAGCCCAGGTTGAGCTGGAGCACGCGCTTGTTCCGGAGACTCGCGGGGACCTTGCCTGCGGCGATGCGCTGCGCGAAGCCCTCGACGATGGCGGTCTTTCCCACGCCGGGCTCCCCGATGATCACCGGGTTGTTCTTCGTCTTGCGGTTGAGGATGTGGATGAGGCGCTCCACCTCCTTATCCCGTCCGATGACAGGGTCTGTCTTCCCCTGGCGGGCGCGCTCCACGAGATCGTCCGTGAAGTAGTCGAGGACGGGCGTCTTGCTCTTGCCCTCGGCCTTGCGGCGCTTGAGTCCTTCGGGGTCCATTCCTGCCCCCGTGCCCTGCATGCCGACGATGGCACCCTGCAGGCCCTGGAAGAAGGCCTCGAGCGATTGCTCCATATTGTGGGTCTGCTGCTTGAACTGGTTGATCTGTCCGAACATCTCCTCGACGTGAGATTTGAGATCTGCGGGGTCCAGCTGCATCTCAGCGAGAAGGAGGGTCGCGGCGTTCTTGCCCGTGGAAACCAGTGCGTGGAGCAGGTGCTCCGTTCCGACATTCGCATGGCGGAACTTGTGCGCGGTGATGACGCTCTGCTCGATGACGGTGTGGAGTTGTGCGGAGAGCCCGTGCTTCACCTGCGTCCCCTCGATGTTCTGCGTCTTCGCCGCGCGCAGGAGAATACGCACGTTCTCGAGGGTCACGCCCGCTCCCGTGAAGATGGAGAAGCCGAGGGACTTCGGGATGGAGAGGAGTCCGAGGAGCAGGTGCTCCGTCCCGATGTAGCTGGACTTCAGATTCTTCGCCTCCTGCTCGGCGATCTGGAGCGCGAGCTTGGCATTCGGCGTGAAGCGATCGAAGGGGTGCATGAGAGGGTTAGGAGGAGGTGGTAGGGCGTAGGACGTGCATTAGCACTCTATCATTTTGAGTGCCAATGAGAATATTCTTCACGAAATTTTACCAAAAAATCGGGCGGTCCGGCAGTGGCAGCAATCCCGAAAACGATGCTTGGAAGCCATCTGTCTAGCAAAGTAGACATCAATCGTTCCGCTCGCGTATGGAGCGCAAATCCTCGAGGAAGAGCACGAGGATCGTGGTGGCGGGGATGGAGAGGATGACACCGAGAACGGGGTGGATGGTATCGGGGAAACTGATACCGATCATCAAGGCGAAGAGGATGGCGATGGGGGAGAGCCCGACGGCTCGCTTCATGATGAGCGGGATGAGGAGATTGTTCTCGCACCACTGGATGACGTAGTAGACGCCCGCGATCACGAGGCCCCAGACGATGCCGCCCTGCGTGACGGCGATGAGGACGGCGGGAATGGCGGCGAGGAAGGGGCCGACAGCCGGTACGAATTCACAGAAACCCGCGAGGATGGCGAGCGTGAGGGCATATGGCATTCGCAGGATGAGGAGCGCGATGAGGGTGAGGGTGAAGATGCTGAGCATGAGGAGCGCCTCCCCGCGTGCCCACTGGGCGAGCTTGGTGTGGATCGCCTCGAGCTTCAGATCCATGTAGGACCGGAGGGACGGGGGGAAGAAGCCCCGGAACCAGTGGATGATCTTCTCCTTCTCCAGTTGCATGAAGAAGGCGAGGACGAGGACGACGATGAAGCTCGTAATGAAGCTTGCCACGGATCCGGCGATCACCTTGGCGAATTCCCAGGATCCCTGCGCGAGGCCGGAGAGGTTCTGGCTCAGCTGCTGGAGGGCGTCCGTGAAGCGGCTGATGGAGAGATTCTGCAGGGATGTCTGGGTGAGGACCGTAAGGCGCTGATTGGTCTCCGCCGTGAGGAGCGGGAGGGAGATTTGTGGGTCCTGCAGGAAGAGATTCACCCTCTCGCTCAGGAAGATCGCGATTTGCTGGAGCTGCAGTGCGACGATCGGGATGAGGGAGACAACGAGGAAAGCGAAGAGGAAGATCGCGACGAAGTAATGGACCAGCACGGCGATGCCACGTGGGATGCCGATCCGCGTCATCGATTGCACGCTCGGGTCGATGACCACTGCGACGAAGCCCGCGAGGAGGAGCAGGAGGATCTTGTCGCGGAGCTCGTACACCACGATCGCTCCGACGCAGACCGCGAGCACGGCGAGCGTGGCACGGGCGACGCTCAGGACGGAGAGGTGCACCACGAGGTCATTGCGGGTGTTGCGCAGGGGGAGGGAAGCCCGCTTCTCCCGCTGTTCCTGCACTTCGGTGAGGATCGTCTTCCGCGCGCGCTGCAGCAGGCGCTGCGCCTTCTTCCCGATGATGCGGAAGGACATGAAGGTGTTCTGTGGTTTCTGGGGAGTCATATGCCGGCGAGGGAAGAGATGACGAAATCGATGATGAAGAAGCTGAGGGCGGATGCGATGAACCCCGCGACGGCGAACTTGATGCGCGCCTTACCCCCCTCCTTGTCCCCCGTGGCGCTCGAGATGATGTACTGGTAGCCGCCGAAGAGGATGAGGAGGAGGAAGATGCCGCCCACAAAACCGAAGATCGTGCTGATGGCGTTCGCGATGAACTTCCACACGCAGCTCGCTTCGATATTGCCCGTCTGAAAATCACACCCTTCGACCCCTCCTTCAGGGAAGAGGCTGGGCGTTTGTGCGAAGGCGATGAGTGGGAGAGAAAACAAACGCCACATACGGGCGGTATTGTGCTGCAAAGAGCTCCTCTTCTGCGATAGAGTGACCGCACTTTCCTCTCGTCAGGGTTTTTAAACTGTGGTCTTCTATCCGTTGTGCCTGTCTCTCCTCTTTTCCGCTGGCAGACTGCCTCCCGCCCCATCGTGGCGCTCGCGCCGATGGCAGGCGTGACAGATGCCTCCTACCGGCAGCTCATCAAGCGGCTGGCGCCCGGGGTGGTCGTCTACTCCGAATTCCTCTCCACCGACGCGCTCGCCTACAGCGGGAAGAAGACCATGGCGATGATGCACTTCGACCCCGTGCGGGAGCGCCCATTCATCGTGCAGGTCTTCGGGAAGAAGCCCGAGCACTTCCTCGCGGCGGCGAAGGTGATCGAGCAGATGGGAGCGGATGGCATCGACATCAACATGGGATGTCCCGCGGCGAAAGTCGTGTCGTCTTGTCATGGCTCGGCGCTCATCAGGAGTCCGGAGCTCGCCGCTGAGCTTGTCCATGCCGCGGTGCGTGCCGTCTCCATTCCTGTGAGCGTGAAGACGCGCCTCGGGTGGGAGAGCGCGGAGACACTTCTTCCGTTCTGCCTGCGATTGGTGGAAGCCGGTGCTTCCTGCCTTGCGGTGCACGGGCGCAGGTTTGTCGACAAGTTCACGGGCAAGGCAGACTGGGGCCCGATCTACGCGCTGAAGAAGGCGCTGCCGCAGGTGACGATCATCGGCAACGGGGACATCACGTCCGCGCAGGATGCCCTCGAGAAGATTGGGAACCTCGATGGCGTGATGGTGGGGCGGGGGACGATCGGGAACCCGTGGTTGCTCCGCGATATCTGCGATGCTTTTGCAGGAGAGGGGGTGCATGCGACGCAGGAGACGCTCTCCTTCGCGCAGAAAATCCCCTTCATCCTCGAGCACTGCACGCTCGCCGTGGAGACGAAAGGGGAGCGGAAGGGGATGCTCGAGATGCGCAAGCACCTCGCGCACTACGTGCGGGGCATCGAAGGGGCGAAGGAACTCCGTGCGCGGCTCGTGCGGGTGGAGACTCTCGCGGACGCGCGGAAGATTCTGGAGCCGCTCGCTGCGTGATGCGTCACCCGACTCCACCCACCCCGCGCCCCTGCGGAGAGAGCCTCTCCCGGAGAGGCGTGCGCGGGGATGCGGGAACTATCAGAGCTCCAGCTTGATGCCCGGCCCCATGGTTGGGGCGATGATGACGGAAAGGATGTACGTCGTCTTGATGCCACTCGGGCGCGCCTCGTTGATCGCCGCGAGGAGGGCCTCGAGGTTCTCCTTCAGCTTCTCGGGTCCGAAGGAGAGCTTCCCGAAGGTGGCATGGATGATGCCCTGCTTGTCCATCTTGCACTCGATGCGTCCCTTCTTGAGCTCTCCGATCGTCTTCGTGATGTTCGTCGTCACGGTGCCGGCCTTGGGGTTCGGCATGAGGCCCTTCTGGCCGAGGGTCTTCGCGACCTTGCCGAGGTCCTTCATCACTTCCGGAACGGCGACGGCGACGTCGAAGTCGATGGTGCCTTTTTCGATCTGTGCAATGAGATCCTCCTTGCCCGCGAGGTCGGCGCCGGCTTTCTTCGCCTCGTTCACGCGGTCATCCGGAACGAATGCTGCGATGCGGACGGACTTCCCCGTGCCATGCGGCAGGGCCACCGTCGTGCGGACGAGTTGGTCGGCCTGCGTCGTGTCGGCGTTGATGCGGATGTGCACCTCTGCGGTGGCATCGAAGGAGGTGGTGGAGAGCTGCGGGAGCAGCGCGGCCGCCTCGGCGATGGGGTAACGATTCTTCTGGAGGAGAGCCGCTTTCTCGGCGTACTTCTTCCCGCGGTGGCGGGCGAGGGGACTCTTGGGTGAGGCCATAAGGAATGGGGGGAACGTGGTGCGAATGTCCGCGAAGGACTCCCACGGTCAAAGCGGCGACAGTCTGCAGCAACGCGCCGGACCGCGCAACAGGTTTCCATGCTTTCTTCGTCTCTTACTTCCTGCGTTTCCGGAGGCCTCCGAACAAGCGGACTTTCATCGGTTTCCGGGCCGTGTGCAGGGAAGGCTTGGCGAGGTGGAGCACGGAGACGCTCTGGAAGGAGCCTTCTCCCACATCACTCTTTGTGCACCAGAGGAGGAGCAGACCGTAGAGGAGGAGGATCACCGGCATCACCCACCAACCCGCCGTCGTGTTGCCGAGGGCGAATGCAACGACGAGGGAGAGTGCGGTGAGGACCGTGATGAGGTGTCCGATGGTCTTCACGATGGCGACGAAGACAGCCTGCGGCACGGCGCGGCTGGCGCTCTCCATCTCCTGCACCCGGCGCT
>JAQUNQ010000030.1 GCA_028717505.1 Candidatus Peribacteraceae bacterium | reverse complement strand
AATTGCATCCAATGGAAGCTGTATCGATAATCAGGGGGACGGAGGTTGCACGTACGTTTACAGCGGCACCTGCGGCAATAGCACGTGCTCCGGCATGTGTTATCGTTGTGCCTCCTCCTCTTCCTCCTCCTCTTCTTCAATAGCTCCCAGTGGCATCTGCGGAAACCGCATCAAAGAGTCGGGGGAAACGTGCGAAGTGAACGTGTGCTGCCCGGCAGGGCAAACATGTGATGTCACGACCTGTCGGTGCGGAACGGCGGTGGGGGCAGTTCCTTCTGCCGAAGGGGGGCCATTGGTGGCGTCGCTGCTGCAGGACGAAGCCGGTTCGGTTGGATGCGGCACCGCGGCAGAGACGCCTCCGCAGGGCTTTTGGGCGCGGTTCGTGTCGGACCTCCTCTCACCGATCAAGTGGGTCGGGAGTCTCCTCTCCTCCTGGAGCTTCAGCGGTCTCACGGCACAGGTGACGTCTGCCGATATTTCCATCACTGCTTCGGCGAGCCCGACGTCTGTCACGCGTGGTGGGACGGTGACATACACCCTCCAGGTCAAAAACAATGCGGGGGGAGTCGCAGACAATGTGCTTACGACATTCACTCCTCCTGCTGGGCTGACCTATCAACCCAGCAACTCCTCGACGCAGTGCCCGTGGGATGCTGCGAACTCGCGGGTCATTTGCTACCACAACTCCTTCAATTTCGGCATGGCGAACTGGAAGCCCATTGCCGGCGATTGGAACGGTGACGGCAAAGACACCATCGGTACCTACGAGCCGGCGAGCTATCTGTTCCACCTCCGGAACACGAATGACACGGGCAATGCCAATGTCACCTTTGCCTTCCAGGGCGTCTCCGGGCAGTCGTGGGTGCCTCTTGCCGGCGACTGGAACAACGATGGCAAAGATGGCGTTGGCCTCTTCAATCCCTCCACGGGGGAGGTGAAGCTGCGCAATACCCTCACCAATGGCACAGCCGAGATCGCCTATACCTTCAGCATGGCCGGGTACACGAAGCCGGTTGCCGGTGACTGGAACAACGACGGTACCGATACCGTCAGTCTCTACAATCCCACGACGTCTCATTTCCAGCTGCGCAACACGAATAGTGCGTCAGGTACTTCTGACGTGGATATCGGGTACGGCTGGAATGGGAATCTTACGCCCATCGCTGGCGACTGGGACGGGAGCCGAACGGGGGATACGATCGGCCTCTACGAGCCTCCCGCCTCCGGTTGGATCCTCCGCAATTCCAATACATGGGGAGTGCAAGATATGGGGTATGGCTACGGAGCTCCAGGGGAAGGATGGCTGCCGATCACCGGTGATTGGAACGGGGATGGGACGACGACACCCGGGATGTATTCGCCCGGCTCGGCGTTGTTCTACCTGCGCGATCTGAATAGCTCTGGCAACGGTTGGCTGGAGCTCTGGAGCGGGCAGTCACGTACTTACACCATGAAGTTTACTGTTTCGACGACTGCCACATGTGGTTCTAAGTCAGGGATGGCCACCGTTTCCATGGGGCCGACGACGGATACGCATGCCGGCAACAACCAGAGTCAGCCTGCCATCACCGTGACGGGGTGTGCTCCTGTCTGCGGAGATGGCAAAGTCGAGTCACCGGAACAGTGCGAGAGCGCAGCGAACTGCCCCGCGAATAATTTCTGTACCAGCTGTCAATGCGTCTCCCGTGCGGCCTGCGTACGATGTCTTGATATTGATGGCAACGGAATAGTGACTCCCACAGATGCAGTCTACGTCAGCAACCGCATCGGAGCATGTACTGGTGCGGCCAACTACGATTCCAAGGCAGACATCACCGCTAATGGCTGTATTGCAGAGGACGATGCCAATTGTGTGATATCGATGCTTGGACAGAAAGTTACCTGTGCCAACGCCGCCTCCTCTATCGCCGCCCCTGTCTGTGGCAATGGCATCAAGGAAGGGACGGAGCAGTGTGACAATGGGGGTGTGAATTCAAATACCCAGCCAAATGCTTGCCGCATGAACTGCCTCAACGCCTCTTGTGGGGATGGAGTGAAAGATTCCGGAGAGGAGTGCGAGAGTGATGGCCAATGTGATTCGGGGCAGGTGTGTAAAAGTTGTGCTTGTGAGGGGACGATTTTGGGTGGATGCTCGCTTGATTGCGATCCTCCGTTGATTCTGGAGCCGGTGAGCTGCCGCTGCGTCACACCAAATGCATGCGGGAATGGCATCCAGGAGATGGGAGAGACTTGCGAAGTGGGGGTCTGCTGCGCGAGCAATCAAATCTGTTCCACCTCTTGCCAGTGCCAGAACATTCCCTCTTCCTCCTCGTCCCATTCCTCGGCCCCCGCCTCTTCGGCTCAGGCTTCCTCGGCAGTCTCTTCTGCCGTGAGCCTGCCGCAGTGCATCAACGGGTTCGATGAAGATCAGGATGGTCTTACGGACATGATGGATCCTAGCTGTACTACATTGGATGACAATGACGAGATCAACCCTGTCCCCACCTGCCCAAACCAGCCCGGCGTCACGCCGCAATTGCTTTGGCAGCTTGGGAACTTCGATTACGAGATTCCGGAGGAAACCGAATACCTCACGGATGGCGATTATTCTCCCACCTTCGAGTATCCCATCACGCTGGCAGTGGACACTCTGCCGGAGATGCCGGGATACCTGTACAACGCGCCTCATGAGCCGCCTGATCCAGACATGGAGACTCTCGATGCCACGGCAAATCTGACATTGAGATTCACGGTTCCCGTCAAGCTGCAGCCAGCACAGCTGGTCTTGGGCAGCGAAGGTTCCGGCAGCACGGTTTACCTTGATGGAGCAGCATCCTCCTTGGCGCGGACGTCCTTCGCTGAAGGGCAGGTTGGTGTCATGAAGAAAACGATTTCCGTCCTCAATGCGGGGGAGCATACCCTCACTCTCACTTACAATGGCAGGGCGATCGACGACGGAAACTACCTGGATGCGCTGGCCATCGTCGGGTGCTTCGTGGCCGGCAGTTCTTCTTCTAGTTCCTTCGTTTCTTCCTTGAGTTCCTCCTCTATTTCTTTGTGTGGCAATGGGCAGCTCGATCCTGGGGAGGATTGCGACGTGGATGTGATGAGCATGCAAAATCCTTGTTCCTCAGGACAGGTTTGCAGTGTTGCACGAGGATGTGTTTGTTCTCCTTCATCTTCTTTACCGTCTTCGTCGTCTTCCTCCTCTTCCTCCTCTTCTTCTAGTGCCCCCCGCTGTGGCGACGGCGTGAAGGAGGGGGGGGAGGCGTGTGATTACGAAATTCTCTGTCCCACAGGGAGCACGTGCAATGCGGAATGCCAGTGCATCACGCCGACATTCTGCGGCGATGGCGTCGTCACGTCGGCGGCAGGGGAGGAATGTGAAGCGAATTCGGACTGCAATACCGGACAGATCTGCAACGTGAACTGTCAGTGCCAGGATGGGACGGGGGGCACCTGCGGGGATAATGTCATCGAAGGTTCCGAGACATGCGAGAAGAAACAGCCCTGCCTCGCAGGGAAGATGTGCAGCGCGTGCATTTGTGTCAGTGCGCCGGTGTGCGGCGATGGCAAGAAGGAGGGCTACGAGCAGTGTGAGAATGTCAGCCATTGTTCGATTGGTCAGGTGTGCACCAATTGCCAGTGCAAGACGCCCGCGGCGCTGTGCGGCAATGGTTTCCTGGAGACAGGGGAGCAGTGCGAGAATGACGGCACCTGCAAAGTGGGACAGGTTTGCAACCGGAATATCTGCCGCTGCGTCAGCACATCGCAGGACATCTGCGGCAATGCACATCTCGATACCGGGGAGCAGTGCGAGTTAGGCCGTCCCTGCAGCGATGCGGCGAAGAACTGCGATCTCGCGAGTTGTGCTTGTGTGGAGGAGCGGGTGGGGTCTGCCTGCGGGGATGGTGAACTGAATGTGGGGGAGGATTGCGAAGTAAGTGCTCCCTGCTATGGCACGGAGGAATACTGCAACTTCGCCACTTGCCACTGCGAGCAGAGGGTCTCCCGCTGCGGCGATGGCATTATGGATCCGGGGGAGCTGTGTGAGCTCAAGAATGACTGCACCACTCCCGGGCTTGTTTGTGATCTCACGAGCTGTACTTGCGTGGAGCCGTCGGATCAGACGGTGTGTGGCAACGGTGTTCTGAATCCCGGGGAGGAGTGCGATGTGAGCAATCCCTGCCCCTTCAGCTGGAAGTGCAATTTCCAGTCATGCATGTGTGAGAGCCAGCCGGTTTGCGGAGACGGTCGTCTCGATCCGGGCGAGCAGTGCGAGGTGAATAGCCCCTGCTCGGGACAGAACCTCACGTGCGAGTTCACCCACTGCCGCTGCACCGGCAAGCTGATGTCCTGCGGCAACGGCATCCTCGAACCGGGCGAGCAGTGTGATGATGGGAATAAGGTGAGCGGCGATGGCTGCGACAATAATTGCGTCTTCGAGCGGCGGGCCATCGTGGCCTCCTCCGTGCTCTGCGGCGATGGCATCGTGCAGCTCCCGGAGCAGTGTGATGACGGCAACACCGATGCGGGGGACGGCTGTGCGTCCGATTGCACCTTCGAGATCTTCTCCTCGGAGGAGATCCCCGAGGCCTACAACGTGACACCGGCAGGGGAGATGGTGCGCGAGAGCGCTCCCATCCGCAATGTCGCCGGGGAGGCGCCTCCTCCACTCGTCGAGGTGAGAGAGCAGGTGAGGGAAGAGACAGAAGGTCAGACGATTGAATTCGCGCAGTCTTCTGCCGCCGCTGCGGCTGCCCCGCTCGCCGTGCAACAGCATGCTGCGGGACCACTTGCTACCATCATTCCTCTGAACTTCCAGGGGGCCCCCGTCGGCAAAACCGGCCCGGCTGCTCTCGCGGTGATCGCCGCAGGCGCGGCAGGAGGATTTGGGTGGATGCGGCGACGAAGGAGGAAATGAGACTACTCGCCGGTTGCCGGAGGCGCTTCCTGTGCGCGTCCGATGAGTTGTCGATGTGCCCTTGCTACGATTTCGGCAACAATGACCAGGATGCGCCTTTCCGGGCGTCCCTCTGGCATTGCAGCAATCTCCCGCCGCAGGTCCGAGAGGCTGAAGTGCCATCCACAGCACCGACGAACGGTAGCCAGGCCTTCCTCGCCCACGGCCGCGTTGACCGTGCCTTCCAATGATCCGGATGAGGGGAGGAGCATAGTTGAAAAAAAGAGGGATGCAATGGTACCGCGATTTTTCGCTTGAGCAAGCTGTTAGAGCCCGATTTCCCCGGCAACACCCTTCATGGCATCGAGCGTCAGTTGGATGAATTCGTTGAGCGGAATGCCGAGGAGTTCCTCACACTTTCGGATCTGTTCGCGGTTCACCTGCGCGGCAAAACTTTTTTCCTTGAATTTTTTGAGCACGCTCTTCACTTCCACCTCGGCGAGCTTCTTCGAAGGCCGCACGAGCGCCACGGCGATGATGAGGCCGGTCAATTCATCCACGCAGTAGAGGCACTTGCGGAGCATCGAATCGAGGGGGTGCGCGGCGCCATACTTCTCGGCATAGTGCGCGCGGATATCGGCCAGGAGCTCGGCTGGGGCCTTGATGGGCTTGAGGAGCTCTTCCAGCGTCTTGCCGCAGTGCTCCTCCGCATCCTTCTCCAGCTTGTCCCAGTCGAGGTCGTGGAGCATGCCGGCCACCTTCCAGGTGGTGGGATCGCCGCCGTACTTTTTGGCGAACGCCTCCATCACCGCCCCTGTGGCGATGAGGTGCTCCCGCGTCTTATCGGCATGCGCGGCGAGGAGACCGTGCGCTTCCGGGAGGAGATGTCCGTACTCGGCGTGTTGGAGAAGGGAGGTCATAGAGTGGAAAGTGGTAAGTGGAAAATGACTCTCATTTAAAGAGGGAGAATTTCTTCGTGAATGCCGCGATTTCCTCGGTTCTGCCGAACATGCAAATGCCATAGTATTCCAGGGCAGGTTCGGAGGCAGCTTCCATCGCCTGATGTTGTTCATAGGCAGTTCCCACTGTCATTCTGTCCGTGAAATCCGTGAAGGGAATGCCTCGTGCGATGGCCTCCTTTCGTACGTTGCGAATTTGTTCAGAATTATCGGCCCGGAGCACAATGAAGGGGTAATCGGAAATCTTCGGATGGGTGCCGCCGTCTTTATCCATGTATGCCGAGAATCGCATCTCCTCCGCTTTCCCCGATCCTCCCCCAAGACCGGCTGCCATGTGTCCAAGTGCATTCATCAGTCTGCCCGGCTCGATCTTCTTGTTAAGCACTGTGACAAAGCGCTTCGTCTTTTCATCTTCGATGAGTTCTTCAATAGTCATGGGAAATTTCAGGAAAGCTTCTGGTCGGAATAGTAGCCGATCCGTTCAAGGACGTCCTTCTTCGGGAGCGTGGAGAGGAACCAGCCCATCTGCGGGCCATCATCACGCTTGAGGAAGAGCTGGTAGAGGGGCGCGAAGATCTCCTTGGGTGGTATTTTGAGCTCCTCCTTCACGGCGTGGAGCACCTTGTGGATGGGGTCACCTTCCCATGCGGTTCCTCTGAGCCGCTCCGCGATCAGTTCCAAGGCCTTTTTCTGTGCCGCAGTGAGAGGGAATTCCTCCTTTTTGAAAGGGTGTGCCTCTTTGATCAGGGTGAAGCGGAACTTCTCCGGCGCGAGCGTCCCGAGCCAGTGCCGCGCATACGTCGCGCGCTCCTCTGTGTCCGCTTGTTCGTCGGCGGAGAGCGGCGCGCCCTTGGCGACTGCAGCCTCCTTGAGGAGGTCGAGATGCGGCATCTGCGTGATGAACGCCGCGAGCGTGAAGCGCATGTGCCAGAGGTCTTTCGGCTTCGCGGGGAAATCGATTTGGGTGAACGCGAAGAGGCGGGCAAAGTCCGGTTCCGGCTTCTCATGGCGGCCGAACGCGTGGTCCGCGAGACGGTCGTACTCGTCGAAGAGCTGCGGGATGGTCACGCCCTCGGGGTCGAAGTCGATCGGCTGATTTGGCTGTTTCCTGATCATGAGGAGCTTGAGGATCTTCGGCGGCAGCAGGTCGGCCACCTCCTTTGCAGAGGCTCCAAGTCCTTTGCTGGCGCTCATCTTCTTTCCGCCGATGTTGAAGAACTCGTAGGGAATGTTCAGTGGTTCCGGGTAGTGGAAGATCTCCTCGCAGATGCGCCGGCCGATGTCGCGCGATCCGCCGGCGGCGGAGTGATCTTTGCCGGCGCCTTCGATATGGACGCCCATCACTCGCCACTTGGCCGGCCACTCCACTTTCCAGGGCAACTTGGCCTTCCCGTCAAAAGGGTTGATAGAGCCGGAATTTCCGCATCCCTTGGCCCATTTCACGAGGTCCGGCTTGCAGGAGTAGGTCACCTGTTTCCCGTCCCATCCTGTCACCTGCGTCGTGCCGATCTTGCCGCACTTCTCACAGACCACCTGTAGCGGATACCAGTCCTCCGGCTTCACGCTCCCGCTCACCTCCCTGTAGATCGCGCGGATCTCCGCGGCGTGGTCGAGTGCCTCGCGGATGACGTCGTTGAACTTCCCTGCGCGGTAGAGCGGGGCGAGATCGTAGTATTCGATGGGAAGATGGAGGGGCTTCACTACTCTCTGCAATTCATCGCCGAAGACCGATGGATAGTTCTTCTCCCCCGGGACAGGGGAAGGAACCGTGAAGAGCGGCTGACCCATGTACTTCCTAAACTCCTCGCGCCGCTCCAGCGTGGCGGGAAGCTCATCCATGGGATCGAAGTCGTTCATCTCGAACTGGAACGTGCACGGGATTCCCTGATCCTTGAGGATCTGCGCGATGAGCCCGTGGATCACGAGACCGCGCAGGGAGCCGACATGGACCCTCCCGGAGAGCGTCTTCTCATCGCGGAGGATCAGTGGCTCCCCGGCTTTGATCTCCTTTGCGAAGCGCTTCAGGATCTCCCCGATGATTTCATCGGCCCATGTCATGGAATGAGAATACCGTGGATGGCGGGGAAATTGAAATTGCTGCAACGAGCAGCCTGTTCACAAAATTGCGCGCGATGCATTTGACGTTTTGAAGAAACATCCGCGAGAATGCATATATGAGTAATGTAGATCATCACACAGAGCCGCTTCGTTTCCGTGCGACGACATCGGAGGAGGAAGCGCAGCAGGATATTGAGGCACTCTCTCGGGAGATTGGGGGAGGCTGTATTTGCGAAACGCAGCAGAGGAAGTCGGCGCCAGATGGCAGGATTGAGCTCGGATTGCAGATTTGTCGCCTCACGGAGGAGATGCGGGAGACAATCGTGCAGTGGGTTGGATGCCGCTTTCCGGATGTCGTATGGGAGCAGGACAGTCAAAATCCGGCAAATGTCGTTGACCGGCCCGTTCCGGTTCCTTAAGCTCCCTCCGCATTCCGGTTCGCTTTTCGGAGTGGACCCACGTGTTTGCGACGTTCGAGTCGGCCTTGATCTCGCGATCAACAAGCCGGCCAGCAGAACCTCCGCACTTATGACAACCGGCCTCATCGCGCGCAAAGTCGGCATGTCCAGAGTCTTCCTCGAGAGCGGGGAGGCAGTGCCGGTGACGTATTTGAAGGTGCCGGCGAACATCGTCGTCCGCACGAAGACCAAGGAGAAAGATGGCTATAACGCCGTCGTCCTCGGGATCGATCCGAAGAAGTGGAAGACGCGCAAGGGCAATGAGCACACGCGCTATGCCGTCCAGAAGGAGTGGACCGTGGAGTCCCTCGACGGGCTCGCGCCCGGTACGCAGGTCACAGTGGAAGCAGTACCCGCAGAGAGCCAGGTGACGGTGGTGGGGACGAGCAAGGGGCACGGTTTCCAGGGCGTGGTGAAGCGCCATCACTTCACGCGCGGGCCGATGTCCCACGGTTCCCACCATCACCGCGAGCCGGGATCGGTGGGCATGCGTGAGGAACCCGGACGCATCCTGAAGGGCAAGCGCATGCCGGGGCACATGGGAGGGGAGACGGTGACGGTGAAGCACCGTCCTGTTGTTGTTTCCGATAAAGGGAGCGGTGTCGTCGCCATCAAGGGGCCCGTTCCCGGTCCGAATGGCTGCGCCGTCTACGTCACGATCGAATCCCTTCCCGAGAAGAAATGAACGCCGACCTCTTCACTTCCACCGGCGAGAAGAAGGGGACGGTGACGCTCCCCGCCCCGCTCTTCGAGGCTCCCATCAATAAAGGGCTCGTGCATCAGGCGGTGGTCCTCCAGCAGAGCAACCGGCGCGGCCCCATCGCCTCCACGAAGAGCCGCGGGGAGATCCGCGGTTCCACACGCAAGCTCTACGCCCAGAAGGGCACGGGCCGTGCGCGCCGCGGGGCCATCCGCGGCAATATCCTCAAAGGGGGGAACAAGTCGTTCGGGCCGAAGAGCAATGCGAATTTCACGAAGGGGATGCCACAGGCGATGCGCCACCAGGCACTCGTCTCCTGTCTGTCGCTCCAGGCGAAGCAGGGGGCCATCCTGGGGCTCGAGAGCTACCCGAACACGATCAAGACGAAGGAGGTTGTGCGCCTCCTGGAGAAGCTCCCCGTGACACCCGGACGCCGGATCCTCTTCGTCGTTGCGGAGTCGCACCCGGGGCTCATGCTCTCCACGCGCAACATTCCGGGCGTGAAGACGATCCTTGCGCAGTACCTGAATCCGGAGGATGTCCTCGCCTCCCGCCACATCGTCTTCCTTGTGGATGCTCTCGCGAAGGCGGAGGCAATCTTCGCGTCGCGCAAGAAGCGGGTGAAAGAAGGAGTGGCCGTTCCTGCTGAAAAGGCGAAAGCTCCACGAAAATCAGCCAAGAAAGCCCCTGCCGTTCCGAAGAAGAAATCCTCCCCCAAATCTGCCTAAATGGAATTCTCCCGCACCATCCTCGGCCCCGTCGTCACGGAGAAGGCAGAACGTCTGAAGACGAAGCGCACGTACGTCATGCATGTCGCGCAGGGTGCGACGAAGGTGGATATCAAGGCGGCCCTCCGGCACTTCTATGACGTGGAGGTGGAGGATGTGCGTGTATTCAACGTGCGACCCAAGGAGCGCCCCGTTGGGCAGGGCCGCACCATGCAGAAGCGCGCCCCCGCGCGGAAGGCGCTCGTGACTCTGACATCCAAGAGCAAGCCACTCGATCTCGCTGTCTTCAAACATCGCTAATCTTCCTCCCCATGCCGTTTCGCCTCTGTAAACCAACGACTCCCGGACGACGCCAGATGACGATCGCGGACTTCTCGGATCTCATGGCGAAGCGGCCGGAGAAGCGGCTCGTGACCGGGCGGAAGCGGATCAGCGGGCGCAACAACGCCGGCCGCGTGACCATCCGGCACCGCGGAGGAGGTCACAAGCGTCTCTTCCGCTTCATTGATTTCCGGCGGACGGATAAGGTGGGGGTGCCGGGGACGGTCTTCGCGATTGAGTACGATCCCAACCGCACGGCGCGCATCGCCCTCGTCCACTACGCCGATGGCGACAAGCGCTACATCCTCGCGCCCGATGGGCTCAAGGCGGGTGATCAGGTGGTGTGTGCGGAGCGGACCAAGGTGAAAGTGGGCAACTGCATGAAGCTCCGGCACATCCCGATGGGTTACAAGGTGCACAACGTGGAGCTCAAGCAGGGTCGTGGCGGGCAGATCGTGCGCTCCGCCGGATCGGCGGCCACGGTCGTCGGCGCCGATGGGGACTACGTTCTCGTACAGCTGCCCTCGAGCGAGATGCGCAAGGTGTACCGCGAGTGCTATGCGACCATTGGGACGGTGAGCAACCTCGATCACAACCTCATCTCCATCGGCAAGGCTGGCCGTACGCGCTGGCTCGGTCGCCGGCCGGAGGTGCTCGGTAAGTCCATGAATGCCGTGGATCACCCCCATGGTGGCGGCGAAGGCCACTCGCCCGTCGGTCTCAAGGCCCCGAAGACGCCCTGGGGCAAGAAGGCCTTCGGCGTGAAGACACGCAAGCGCAAGAAGCACAGCGATGTCCTCATCGTACGCCGCCGCATCCACAAGCGCCGCAAGCGCTAATTCTTCCGTATCCTTCCCGCCCTTCGTCTCCTTTTTTCCTCTCTCATGTCCCGCTCCCTCAGCAAAGGCCCCTACATTGACTCCAGCCTCCTCCGGAAGGTCATGAAGATGATCGAAAGGAGTGAGAAGAAGATCATCAAGACGTGGGCGCGTGATTGCGACATCCCCCCGGAGTTCGTGGGCTTCACCTTCGCCGTTCACAATGGCAAGGAGTTTACGCCTGTGTACGTCACGGAGCAGA
>JAQUNQ010000029.1 GCA_028717505.1 Candidatus Peribacteraceae bacterium | reverse complement strand
AACATCATCGTGGTCCCGAAGCACGGCCGCATCCGCCCGCAGCAGATTTCTCTCGGGGAAGGGGAGAAGAAGTACGATCTCATCATTGTGGTGGACACGGCGGACCTGCCGCTCCTCGGGTCGGTCTACACCGATCACGTCGATCTCTTCTCGGATGTGCCGGTGCTCAACATCGATCATCACATCTCGAATACGCGCTTCGGGCAGCTGCAGCTCATCGACACGACCTCGGCGAGTGTCACCGAAGTGCTCTTCCACTGGTTCCTGCAGGTGCCGGAGTGGCGGGAGAAGCTCACGCCCGATCTCGCGACACTGCTCCTCACGGGGCTCATCACCGATACCCGCAGCTTCCAGAACCCGAACACCACGCCGCGCTCGCTCGAGGTGGCGGCGGAGCTCCTCGACCTCGGGGCGCGCCAGCAGGAGATTATCCAGAACGTCTACAAGACGAAGCCCCTCACAACTCTCAAGATCTGGGGACGTGCCCTGAATCGCATCCAGGTCGATCCCTCCTCCGGTATCGCCTGGACTGCAGTGAGCCGCGAGGACCTCGAGGAGATGGGGGCGCAGAGCAGGGAGACGCATGGTCTCCTCGATGAGCTCATCTCCACGATCCCGGACATCGATGTGCACGTGGTCTTCACGGAGACGGAAGACGGTTCCATCAAGGGGAGTCTTCGTTCCTCCTCTTCCATCGATGCCAACCGCCTGGCGGCGCAGACCTACGGGGGTGGGGGACACGCGCGCGCAGCAGGTTTCCGCGCGCCGCATGCAGAGAACTTCCAGCTCGCGGTACTCTCATGTATTCAGAAGCTCCGCGAGGCGGTGGCTCTCCAGCGCAGGGAGTCCCAGGAACTCCCGAGTCATCTCCCCGTGCCGTCGCCGGCTCCTGTCATTCCCCCTGCATCCGCCGCGCCGTCGGCTGTCCCGCCGGTCGAGGGTGACCGCAGGAAGCGCACTCCGGCGAAGGCGTCTCCTTCCACTCCGCCTGCATCGAAGCAGGGGAATGGTCGTGCCCCGCAAGCGAAGAGGAAGCCGCAACGTATCGATATTGTGGGGGAATTGAGCGGCTCGGCCGGGCGTACCCCCACGGAAGCGGGTGCGGACGAAGAGGTGATGCGTGAGTGAGGGGGCAGGGAATCGCGGAAATGTGCTCGCGTTGCGGATATTTTTCAGAGTACACTGGCTGCGGCTTCACTTTTAAACTCCCCATGCGCCTCGTGCAGGTGGCAAAAGCATTGGCAATGACCGGACAGGAGCTCCGCCACGAGCTCGAGATCGTCAATTTCGGCGTGAAACCGACCGATCGCGAGATCCCCGACGGGCTGGCGCATGGTGTCATCCGGTTCCTCGCGCGGAAGTACCACAAGGAGGTGGACATGGGTGCGCTCGGGATCAGTGAGGCGGAGGAGGGGAAGCAGGCGGAGAAGGAGACTCCTACACAGGAGGCCGGGGCGGAGGGGACGGTGGCGGAGAAGAAGGAGGGGGAAGAGGGGGCTGGCGGGCAGGCGCAGCATCCACAGTCGTTCAACGTCCTCCGCAAGCTCACCCTCGAGGGTGTTTCGAAGGAGGCGATTGCCAAGGAGCAGGAGGAGATGAAGACACATCGTCCGCACCATCACCGTCCTACCGGCCCGCGCACGCACACGCGGGAAGTGAAGAGGAAGGGGGCGGAATCGGAGCAGGTCCAGATCAAGCGCAAGGAGGGCCTGGTCACGCTTCCGGCGCACATCACCGTGAAGGAGTTCGCCGAGAAGACGGGCATCCAGGTGCCGCTCGTCATTCAGGCGCTCATGAAGAACGGCGTGCTCGCGACCATCACGCAGACGATTGATTTCGACACGGCTGCGATCGTGGCGCAGGAGTTCGGCGTCCTCGTGCAGAAGGCGCAGGAGACTGCATCCGCGGAGAATCTTTTGAGCCGGAATCTCGCGGAACTCCTTAAGGACGAACCGGAGAACCTGGTCAAGCGCCCGCCGATCGTCGTGGTGATGGGGCACGTGGACCACGGGAAGACCTCCATCCTCGATGCCATCCGCGAGACGGACGTGGCGGCGGGGGAAGCGGGCGGCATCACCCAGCACATCGGTGCTTACCAAGTGGAACACGTCCCCGCGGGATCGCAGGAGCGTCACACCATTACGTTCCTCGACACGCCGGGCCACGAGGCCTTCACGGCCATGCGGGCGCGCGGCGCGCAGGTGACGGATATCGCGGTGATCGTCGTGGCGGCGGAGGAGGGGGTGAAGCCGACGACCGTCGAGGCCATCAACCACGCGAAGGAGGCGAACGTGCCGATCCTCGTCGCCATCAACAAGATTGACCGCGAGGGTGCAAATCCCGAGAAGGTGAAGGGCGAGCTCGCGGCGCAGGGGCTCCAGCCGGAGGAGTGGGGCGGGCAGGTGCCGATGGTGCTCTGCTCCGCGAAGACGAAGCAGGGGATCAACGAACTCCTCGATTCTATCGTGCTCATGGCGGAGATCGCGAGCTTCCGCGCCAATCCGCAGCGGCCCGCGGTGGCTACCGTCATCGAGAGTCACCTCGACCCTTCCCTCGGCTCCCTCGCGACGGTTCTCGTGAATGCGGGGACCCTGCGGGTCGGTGATGCCTTCGTCTGCGGCAGGACGCACGGGAAGGTGCGCACGATGATGGATGCCCATGGGAAGCGGCTTGAGGAAGTACCTCCCTCCGGAGCGGTGCGCCTTTCGGGTTTCCATGACGTGGTGGAGGTCGGAGACATCCTGCAGGTCGTGCCATCGGAGAAGCACGCGCGCGATCTCTCCGAGGCCATCACCCAGCAGCGCTCAGAGAAGCAGGGACTTCGCTTCGTGGACCTCGTCAGCCGCCTCTCGGAAGGGAAGCTCACGCAGCTCAAAGTGGTCCTGAAGGCGGATGCGCAGGGGTCGCTCGAGGCGCTCAAGGAGGCGCTCGCCAAGCTCACGACGACGGAGGTCGGCGTGAAGGTGATCCATGCTGCCATCGGTGCGGTGACAGAGAGCGATGCCATGATGGCCGCCGCGAGCGAGGGGATCGTCGTGGCGTTCCACGTGCCCGTTTCGGTGAGCGTGCAGAATACCGCCGAGCGCGAGGGGGTGAGCGTGCGCGAGTACGAAGTCATCTATGCGCTCCTCGAGGACATCGAGGGGCTCCTGAAGGGTCTTGTGGAGCCGGAGGATCAGGAGAAAATCCTCGGGCATCTGGAGGTGAAGGGCGTCTTCCTCACGAAGAAGAGCGAGCAGATCATCGGCGGCAGGGTGATCGACGGCGTCATCAAGCGCCTCACCTTCCGCTTGCTGCGGGAGGGGAATGCGGTGGGGACGGGGCGCATCCTCTCACTCCGGAAAGTGGACGCGGACATCAAGGAGGCGAAGGAGGGCACCGAGTGCGGGCTCCGAGTCGAGACCTCTCTCCCTATACAATTAGGGGACTCGCTGGAGGTGTTCCTGAAGGAACTGAAGAGGAAGGAGTAGTTTTAGGATTAGGATTAGGGTTAGGAGCGGGTCTCGGAGTAGGAGGTGGGGTTTTCTTCGTGAGTTCCTGTGCCACTGTGGTGCTCGTTACGCCTTTCTTTGTGAGGGTGAGGAAGACATCCTGTGCCTGCTCCGTGGAGATGCGCGAGAGGGTGCGGACAAGGGAGACGAAGGGGTTCTCCGCCGTCGCGCCGGGCTTCCCCCGCGCTTGCCTGCCTGCGATCGCGAGGAGCGTCTGCCGGACGGCAGTGCGGCTGCCGGGACTGCCGCCCCTGCTCTCGGGGAGGATCAGATTGATGTACTGCTGCGGGGTGATCTTCCCTGCGAGCAGTTGCGCGGTTTCCTCCGGCTTGTCTTCTTTTCCTTTCCAGATGGCTTTGATGACATTCACCCCGTGCTGGCCGGTGATGGAATATTCTTTGGCGAATGCCTCCCACTCCGAGTTCAGGCAGGGGCCCACCTGTTCGAGCGTCTTCTTCACGTCGCCGCGGAAGAGGCCGGAGATCCCCGCGGCGATGGCAAGCCACATGAGCGTGATCGGCTTGAGGAAGTGCTTGTTCTTGATGTCGAGGAAGGCGCCGAAGAGGAAGACGGCGGTGGCTCCGAGGAGGAGCGTGAATCGTGCTGCGCCCTTGCCTTGCTTGAGGGCGTAGGGGGTTTTCCTGAGTGCATTGGTGATGCGGTCGTTCGTGCGGGACTCCGGCCGTATGTCGCCGGTCTTCATCGCCCGGAAGAAAGCCTTCACCTCCTCGATGCACCGGAGTTCCGGCTCTCTGAGGTCGGTGCGTCGCTGTCCATTCGGGAGGAATTGCATTCTCTCCAAGTCGATAATGGACTGCTCCGCAAGAGCGACGTTATTGATGATCTTATTGCCGTAGTCTCCGGATACCGCATTCTGCTCCGCGTCTTCGAGCATGGCGAGGATCGTTGCCCCCGGGCTGCCGCTGCCGGAGACGAAGAATTCCCGTGTCGGCTCCCCGCCGCCCTGCGCGGTCCGCTTGAAGGTTGCCGTCACGCGCTTCTTCAAGTCGGCGATGTACGGGTTGATCTGCTTCTGGAGCTTCTGTTCTTCCTTCTTGAGTGTCTCCCGCTTCTGCTCGTCCGTCCGCGGCGCGATGCCGTTCCGGATCATGCGGTCCCGCTCCGCCTCCTTCCCCGGGATAATGGGGGTGGCGAGACGGTTGGGGAGGAGCTGCGTCCGCGTGCGGCGCTGCCGGGCCTCCTCCGGGTTCAGGGGGTCCCGCCGCCGGTCGAGCGCTTCGAAAGCACGTCTGCGCCGCTCCTCCTCAGGGGGGAGGGATTCGCGGTTCGCTGTGGGTGCCGTCGGTATCTCAACCATGTTGGGGTGAATGGCAAGGGGGAGTATTTAGAGTCATGGACCGCCACCTGCTCCGCCACCAGCGGCTGCCCCGCCTGCGGCTCCACCTCCAGCCGGCGGTTCCGGACGCCACGCTCTTCGGATGTTATCGCGGTTGACGAGATTGTCATCCCGGCGTGCGAATCCCTGTGATTGTGCTTTTTCCCAGAAGCGTTCAGCAAATTGCTGTGCACTCTCTGTCGTCACATTTCCTTCCGCCATTCTCCCGTGGCGAATCATGATTTCCCTGAGCTCCCGTTGCCCATTTCTCTGTGTTTCGGCTTCTGCAGCGTTGATCTTCTGCATAGCCTGTTCGAATTTGTTCACGAGTTCCCGATTGAGACCTCGCGCGGCCGCGTCGGCGCCCGCGCCGCCAGCTCCTGCTGCACCACCTCCTCTGAACGGATTGTGGAATGCGCCGCCTTGCTGGAAGAACTCGTTCGGGTGCGTGACGTACTGGAACGCCTGCAGCGGTGTGACTCCTGCCGCACCTGGGAACGGCAGCGGCCAGAGGAGCGGCAGCTTCCCGAGGAAGGCGCCGAAGGACTTGCCGGACTGCTTGATGGGCGCGACGAAGGCGGCGACGTCCTTGTTCGCCTCGAGGGCCATGAAGACCCCTACCCAGATGATGACGAAGGACATGAAGACCCATAGGAGCTGCCAGATGCTGTTCACGCCCCCGAGGAGCGGGATGCCGGTCTGCTTATTGAGATCGACGAAGGCCTGGCTCGGGGGGACGGACATGGCCGCATTGATCATGATGAAGCCGACGGCGAAGGGGAGCGCCGTGAGAACCGGCATGAAGGCGGCGGAGAGGAAGCGCTTCCAGAGCATCTCCATGGTGTCGAGGCCTTTCATTTTGTCCCCGATGACGAAGCCGACGAACATGAAGGGCATGAAGGCGACGGTGATCCAGATGATGGGGATGCGGATGAGGAAGGCGATCATCATTGCGAGCAGCGGGAAGAGGAGTCCCACGCTGCAGAACATGACGAACATCAGGAGGATGATGAAGACGATCTGCTGGCTCAGGCGCGCCATGGCCTTGTTTGGGGCGGCGGGGTTGCCCGGAATGGCCTCGGACTTCACGACCATGGGGAGGAACTTGAGGCGGCCGTGGTTGTAGACGAGGCCGCTCAGGATGGCATTCGGTGAATTCGCGTCAGCATTCATATTTTCCGTCTTGATGCAGATCAAGGGATTCGCCGCGTCGAGTTGGAGGGGGCAGGTCGTGCAATCGCCCTTCTCGAAGTAGCAGACCTTCGTGATGACTTCGCAGGGCTGGTCCGCCGCATCTCCATTCATGGGGAAAGTCTTGCATTCCGTGCGGATCTCGCTCGGAATCGCGTAAACGGTGGCCGTGAGGATATTGGCAAGATCGAGGATGACCCGCGGGAAGAACCACGAGAAGTTCACGAGGATGATGGCGATGATGAACTTCTTGGCGTACGTCGAAACGATGTGGGAGTCCGCTGTGATGACGGTCACGATGGCTCCGGCGATGAGGAGGAAGGCGAGGAGGATGTTCGTGATATTGCGGGAGAGCTGCCAGATCTTATTGAGGACCTCTGCCATGGTGTGCGTCCCTTCGCCGGACATTTTCAAGTCAATGAAGTTGGGGTCGAGGAGAGTCCCGATAATGTCGATGCAGAGGTAGACGAGGAAGTGCGCGAACCCCACGAAGTAGGAGAAGATGAGCGCGAGCGTCGTAAAGACGCTGTCTTGCAGGGAGAGATCAGCTGCTCTTGCAGCGTGGATGCCGATGATTCCGTCAGCGTGCGCTCCCGTCTGGAGCCAGAGGAGGAGGGCGAGAGCAACGACGGCGGAAGTGAGTTTTCTCTTCGAAGGCATTCAGGTAATGATACCATTTTTTTCCATTTTGATCAATATTCCTTCATTGCTTTGCCTGTTTGTTCCATTTGCTCGCGAGTATAGTCAGAACACAAATTGACTACAAATATGAGTATAAATTGTGTTCATAGATATATAATTTTTTTGACGTAAAATAGCTATTTCATTGTATTTAAGCCAAAATATCCGATCAAAAAATGTATTCTTTTAATTGAGTACTTTTCTTGCACTTACTGTGTGTTCATGAGTACAGTTTGTGAACACATGTCATCGATCATCCTGAAAGCACTGTTCAGTTCGCAGACGCGCGTGAAGTTGCTCTCCACCTTTCTCCTCCATCCGGAAGAGGAGTATTTCATCCGCGAGCTCACGCGCCTCCTCCATGAGCAGATCAACTCCATCCGGCGCGAACTCGAGAATCTCCGACGGATCGGACTCGTGCGGGCGCGCCATCGGAACCGGAAGAAGTACTATCGGATTGATGAGGAGTTTCCCCTCTACAACGAGCTCAGGGGCATTTTCACAAAGGAGATTCAGGCAGAGAGTCCCATCGTGGCGAGCCTGAAGAAACTGCCGGACATCAAGCTCATCCTCCTTGCTGGGACCTTCGTCGGCTCGGAGAGCAAGGTGGATCTCCTCATTGTGGGGGATATCCGCAAGGAAATGCTCGAGGCGCTGCTCCTGCAGGACCCGGGTCTCAAGAATGTGAAATATTCCATCTTCTCCGAAGGGGACTTCCTCTATCGCCTGAGTCTCAAGGATCGCTTCGTCTCCGAGATCATCAACGATCCCCGGCATCTCATCGTCGTGAACCTCCTCCAGCGGCAGATTGAGGAGGCGCAGAAGAAGTAGGAAAGGCGGTTTTCTGCTTTACAGGGGCGGTTCTCGTCTGTAGGCTGCGTCCACTTTCATGGTTTCTCCGCTCCTCCATGAGCAGGCGGCCCGTTTCGTACGGAAGATCCCTGATATCCGGACGGGGTACACCGTGCGCGTGCATGAGCGCATTCAGGACGAGGAGGGCGGCAAGGGGCGCATCCAGGTCTTCGAGGGTCTGGTGATTTCCGTGCATCGCGGGCACGTGCTGACGGATCACTCCATCACGGTGCGGCGCATCGCGTCGGGTGTCGGTGTGGAACGTATCTTCCCGCTCGTCTCTCCGGTGATCGAAAAGATTGATGTGAAAAAAGTGGCGAAAGTACGTCGTGCGAAGCTGACCTTCCTCCGCGGTCGTCACGGGAAGTCTGCCCGCTTGAGCGAGCGCTTCACGAAGGCTGAGGAGTTCGCCATTGCGGCGGCGGTGCAGCCGGAGGCTGCGAAGCCGGCGGAGACGGCATCTGGGGAGGCTCCTGCGGAGGAGAAGAAGGAGTGAGAGAATTGCATCATTGGGCAACAGCGTGCCCGTGTATAGTGTGGAAGTGCGCCTCCTTCTCATTGGCAATTACGGCGTGGGGAATCTGGGCGATGAAGCCCTCAGGGAGTACTTCCTCAGGGCCTTTCCCGGGGAAGAATGGCACGTGGTTTCCGCTCGCCCTTCTGCCGGTGAGCTGCCACGTCTCCCCCTGGGTTTCCGTTCGCTCCTGCAGCCATGGTGGCGAACACTTGCCGCTCTTCGCGCGGCGGATGGCGTCCTCTTCGGCGGGGGGACGCTCTTCACAGATCTCGAGTCCCCGTTTGCCTGCGTGCTGTGGTGGTGGCATAGCGTGGTAACCCGACTCTTCGGGAAGCCTCTCTTCCTTGCTTTTCAGGGGGTCGGCCCCTTCCGGACGAGGGTGGGGGAGTGGTGCGCGCGATGGACACTCCGTCATGCCGTGTTCGTAAGTGTGCGTGATGCCGCATCCTCCTCGCGTGTGGAGTCGTGGGTATTGAATACAAAAATTATACAAACTTCAGATCCGATTATTTGGCTAGCTGCTCAGGAGAAAGTAGATGTGAGTTCACAAAATATGCTCGTCATTATTCCACGTCATAACTCCGATGCTGCGTTCGAGGGTCGTGCGATGGATCTCTTCAGGAGCAGGGCGTGGAGTGCCGTGAAAATTCTCTCGCTCAGTCCCAAGCAGGGCGGGGAGCAGGAGCTCTGTCTTCGCCTTCGGGATCGCATGGGGGCGGAGACATCGGTCATCCCCGTCCGCTCGCTTGGGGTTCTTCTCCGGGAATTGGCTGGAGCCGATCTCGTGCTCGCACAGCGCTATCACGGGGCACTGGCGGCACGCGCGCTCGGAAAGAATCTGGAAGTCGTGCCGCAGGGGGTGGGGGACAAGCTCTCCGGGCTCGCTTCGACCGCCGTGGGAGATCTACTCTCCCGGGCGCGTGCCGGGGAGGCCGCTCTGCGGGAAACCCTCCAGCGGCTTCGGGGATGAGAGAAGTGATCCCGGATTCCCTGTGATTCGATTCGCATTCGGCGCGGGGATTCCTTACTCTGTGCACACATGGACATTCGGAATTTCTGCATCATCGCCCATATCGATCATGGTAAATCCACTCTTGCCGATCGTATGATCGAGGCGACGGGGACGCTCCAGAAGCGCGAGATGAAGGAGCAGCTCCTCGACATGATGGATCTGGAGCGGGAGCGGGGGATCACCATCAAGCTCACGCCGGTGCGCATGCAGTGGAACCCTTCGACGCACTCAGGGCAGGGAGGGGTGCAGCTCAACCTCATCGACACCCCCGGTCACACGGATTTCCGCTACGAGGTGAGCCGCTCGCTCGCGGCATGTGAAGGGGCGATCCTCCTCGTCGATGCATCGCAGGGGATTCAGGCGCAGACGCTCGCGGTGCTCACCATGGCTCTCGAGCATGACCTCGTGATCATTCCTGTCCTGAACAAGATAGATCTCCCTGCGGCCGACACCGAGCGCGTCTCGGACGAGGTGGTGAAGCTCCTCGGGTGCGGGCGGGAGGAAATCTTCCGGATCTCGGCCAAGGAGGGAAGGGGAGTGAGCGAAGTGTTGGATGCTGTGATTGCGCGTATCCCGGAGCCCAGGAAAGTGGCAAGCGCTTCGGCTTCATCTTCATCTGCGCGGGCACTCATCTTCGATGCGGTCATGGACACGTATCGCGGGGCGGTGGCGTACGTGCGGGTGGTGGAGGGGGAGTTTCGCAAGGGCGACAGGGTGCACCTCCTCGGGACGAAGACGCCGGTGGAGGTCCTCGACCTCGGTCACTTCGCGCCGAAGTACGTCTCCGATCCAGTCCTCCATGAGGGGGAAATCGGTTACATCGTGACGGGTTCCAAGGACGTCACTTCCGTGCGGACAGGAGATACGGCGGCTTCCTCTCCCACCATGATGCCCCTCCCCGGATACAAGGAGGTGCAGCCGATGGTCTTCGCGGGTCTCTACCCTTCCGCTGCGGACGATTACCCGCAGCTCCGCGAGGCGCTCGAGAAGCTCGCGCTCAACGATGCGGCCCTCTCCTTCGAGCCGGAGCGGAATGCGGCGCTGGGGAACGGCTTCCGCTGCGGATTCCTTGGTCTCCTCCATATGGATATCGTGCAGGAGAGACTGGAGCGCGAACACAACTGTGACCTCGTGATCACGGCGCCGAGCGTGCTCTACGAAGTGCAGCTCGCCGTGAAGCGTCCTGCTGAAGTGGTGCGTTCCAGTCTGTTGAAAATCGATGAGCCCGATACTGCGCGCATCAGCAATCCCGCGGATTTCCCCGACCCCTCGTGCATCAGGGAAGTGCGAGAGCCGTGGGTGAGGCTGGAGGTGGTGTGCCGTGCGCAGGACATCGGAGCGGTCATGACACTCGTGGGGGACCGGCGGGGCATCTATCTGTCGCTCGAGTATCTCGACGCCGATCGTGCGCTCCTCCACTTCGAAGTCCCGCTGCAGGCGATCGTCCTCGATTTCTTCGATCTCCTCAAATCCGCCACCTCCGGCTACGGCTCCATGAGCTATGAAACCATCGGGTATCGGGCGGGGGAGCTCGTGAAGTTGCAGATCCTCCTCCTCGGCGAGAGCGCCGATGCCCTCTCGACCATCGTGCACAGCAGCGAGGCGCACTCCGTGGGTGCCATCATCTGCAGGAAGCTCAAGGAGGTGATCCCCAAGGAGCAGTTCCAGATTCCCATCCAGGCCGCCATCGGCGCGAAGATCGTCGCGCGCGAAACGGTGCCCGCCTACCGCAAGGACGTGACGGGCTACCTCTACGGGGGCGACGTCACGCGGAAGCGCAAGCTCCTCGAGAAGCAGAAGAAGGGGAAGAAGCGGATGAAGAAAATGGGGAGAGTGACTCTCACGCAGGAAGCGTTCCTCAGCGTGCTGAAGCGGTGATTACTCCTGCTGCGCAGGGGGGATCACTGTAGTCACCCAGCAATGCTGTCGCAAAAACTTCCTTCAAGTTCGGATCATCGCTCACTGTGACTGCAGCATTGATCACTTTCTGCATTTCGCCTCGGAATGTGACAATAACTTGGTTGTCTTCTGCCCTGACATACTCTGGCACGTTGACGCTGTGCTGAGTTGCGATGTCTTGCAGCACCTTTACCTTTCCCGGAGTTTCCGGGTCTGCCTGCGGGAGAACAAAAAATTTCTGTGCCCGGCCCAGGGCGTCGGTGGAGGGAGAGGGTGCTGCGCTCGTGTGAGCACGGTAAACCATTATTAAATTAATGGCAAGTATTGGAAATATTTGCGTGAATTGGCGATTATCGTTGAATTTGTGCTTATGAGAGTTGCGCCAAAGCAGATGCAAACTCCTCATCACTCGCCACGGCGCCTTTCAGGCAGGGGCAGGGATTATTGTTCCAGTGGGGCAGGCCACGCATGTTCTTGCACACAAGCCTTTCAGCGAGTGATCGGTCTTGTGATTTCGTTGCTGACAGGAAGAAGGCCACGCCGCCCTCAAAAACTTCCTCGCAACTTTTGACGCCTCCTCCGGGTTGCGTGCAGTGGATGCAGACGGGGCCATCCTTTACTTCGCAACCTATTTCTTTCGGATCCGAGAGAGGCATGCTGCAGGCGATGCATGTTTTCATGGTGGTCGTGGGGAACTTTCTGACTCTAACGTACCTGGCACAACTGTCCAATCATTCTTTAGAATAGGTTGGTGGATTTGCATTTCCCCCTCCGTTCCACCTTCCTCGCACTCCCGCTCGAAGGGCAGCCCAAGTGGCAGTTCCAGGCGCTTGTGGAGGAGCTCCAGCCTTTTGCGAATATTCTTCACTTCCAGAATCCGCGCTCGCCGCACCTGACGCTCTATTTTTGGAAGGAAGTTTTGGAATTGGAGTATCAGGGGATCGTCGCGCAGGCGGAGAAGATCGCGGCGGCGCACCGGCCGTTTGTTCTGCAGGTGACGGGGGCGGAGACGTTCGGGAGCCGCGGAGAAGATCGTGTCCTCTTCCTCACCATTGCGTTCAGCGAGAAACTCGCGCGTCTGAAGAAAGCCTGTCCGTGGCCGGAGGGACGCCCTTTCTCTCCGCACATCACCCTCGCGCGCGTCGATCATCCGCAGCGGTTCCATGTCGTGAAGAAGAAAGTCATGAAGGCACTCGAGGGCAGCACGTTCGCCGTGCCCGTGGATTGCCTGCGCCTGTATGCCGAAGTCAACGGCATAAAGCAGACGGCGCTGAGAGACTTTCCTCTTCAGTCCTAATTTGTCGGTGGTCCGTGTTTCATCCTTCCTTGGACTCTGCGAGCTCCCGGAAGTGCTTGCGCACTGCGGGGATGAAGGGCTCGAAGACAGTTTGGAGGATGCTCGCGGTGAGCGGCTGGAGCTTGGCGAAAGGCACCTCCTTCTTCTGTGATGCGAAGAACTCCTGCAGCACGAATGTGGTGAGCTACAGCACGGTGCCGTCGATGTTCCGCTCGTCGAGCATGAGCCGGAGAAGGATGCCCTTGGGGTCGAGCGAGAGGACGAGTTGCATGCGCCCGATCCAGGTCACGAGCCTGCGGTTTCCCTCCTCGTT
>JAQUNQ010000028.1 GCA_028717505.1 Candidatus Peribacteraceae bacterium | reverse complement strand
GCTGCAGCGCAAGCAGTACTGCATCTTCAACAAGCAGTATTCCCGTGAGGAGTACGAGCAACTCGTTCCGCGGATCATCGAGCAGATGAAAAAGGCAGGGGAGTGGGGGCTCTACCTCCCGCCGTCCCTTTCGCCGTTCGGCTACAACGAATCCCTGGCGCACGAGTACCTGCCGCTCACGGAGGAGCAGGCCCGCGCACAGGGTTTCTACTGGAGGCACATCGATGAGAAGAAGCCTGTGGTCTCCAAGACCATTCCCGCGGCCCGCCTTCCCGATCGCATCGAGGACGTGCAGGATGAAGTTCTCCAATGGGCGATTCTCTGCGAGAAGACGCAGCGTCCTTTTCGCATCCAGAAGCAGGAGCTCGACTTCTACTGCCAGCAGCACTTGCCGCTCCCGCATCTCCATCCCGACGAGCGCTACGACCGGCGCCTCTCCCTCCGGAATCCCCGAAAACTCTGGGGCAGGAAGTGCTCGAAATGCAGGAAGGAGATGCAGAGCACGTACGCGCCCGACCGCCCAGCCGTTCGAGGCTCCGAGGAGCCCTCAGGCTCCCGAGGAGAGATCGTGTACTGCGAGGAGTGCTACCTCAAGGAGGTATACTAACTGTCCATGCAGCGCACCTGCCGCAATCCGTGGTGCAAGCAACCCTTCGAGGTCACAGGGGAAGATCTTGCTCTCCTGGAAGAGCTCTCGCCTGTCATCGGAGGCCGGAAACACGCGCTGCCATCCCCAACACTGTGTCCTGATTGCCGCGAGCAGCGCAGGCTCCTGTATCGCAATGAGCGGAAATTCTATCGTCGTGCATGCGATCGTACGGGAAAGGAAGTGATTTCCATCTATTCGCCGGATAAACCGTGCACGGTTTATGATCAGATGGTTTGGTGGTCAGACGATTGGGATCAGCTTGCGACGGGGCGAAACTTTGATTTTCGTCGGCCGTTCTTCACGCAGTTCTATGAGCTCAGTCTCAAGGCTCCGCGTCCCTGCATCATGAACATGGGGAGCGAGAACTCCGTCTACACCCATCATTCCCCCTACAACAAAAACTGTTACATGTGCATCAGCACGGGGTACTGCGAGGATTGCATCTACCTCACGAACTTCAGCATTCACAATAAGGACTGCATCGACTGCCTCACAATCCAGAAATGCGAGCTCTGCTCTGAATGCGTGGAGGCGAGACAGTGTGTTTCCTCGACTCATCTGCATGAATGCAGAACATGCACGAATTGCCATTTTTGCTTTGATTGCCAGGGTTGCAGCAATTGCTTCGGCTGCTGGAACCTTCGTCATAAACAGTACTGCATCGCGAACGAGCAGCTGACGAAAGAGCAGTACCAGAATCGGCTCAAGGACCTCCTGCCGGCGACATGGGAGGAATCCGAGAAGCGGGAGAAGGAATTCCGTGCATCGGTGCAGGAGCATGCCATCCATCGAAACGTCGTGACGGAGCAGTGCGAGAACATCACGGGCGATCATATTTCCCAGTGCAAAGACATTCGTGATTCCTATTACATGTTCCAGTCGCAGGAGTGCGCCTACTGCTATGACTGCGGAGATCTGAAGAGCTCCATGGATGCGCTGGAGCCTTACCATGGCGAATTGCAGTACGAGACACATGCCTGCAATCTGGGATATGGGCTCTGCAGCGTCTCCAAGAGCTACGAATGCAAGAATGTTCACTACAGCGAATACTGTTTTTCCTGTTCCGACTGCTTCGGGTGCTTCGGTCTTCGTGCGAAGAAACACTGTATCTTCAATAAGCAATACACGAAGGAAGAGTATGAAGGATTGGTACCGCAGATCATTGATCACATGCGGAAGACCGGTGAATGGGGGGAATTTTTCCCTGCCACTTCCACGGTCTTCGGATACAACGAGACTGCGGCGCAGGACTACTACCTTCTGGCGAAGGAAGAGGCGCTGAAGCGCGGGTGGAGATGGAAACACGTGGAGGATGACATTCCGAAGGTTTCACGCACCATCCCCGCTTCTCAACTTCCTGCGCATATCGAGAATGTTCCTGATGATATTTTGCATTGGGCCATCACCTGTGAGGCAACGAGCAGGCCCTTCAAACTCGTAAAACCGGAATTGGAGCTGTATCGGAAGATGCAACTTCCTGTTCCACATCTTCATCCCGACGAGCGGCATCGCAGACGCATGGCACTCCGCAATCCCCGCCATCTCTGGAAGCGTCAGTGCGCCAAGTGCAGGAAGGAAATTCAGACGACGTACGGCCCGGATCGACCGGAGAAGGTCTCTTGCGAGGAGTGCTACCTCAAGGAGGTATACTGACCGTCCATGCAGCACACCTGCAAAAATCCTTGGTGCAAGCAGCCCTTCGAGGTCACCAGTGATGATCTTACGATGCTGCAGGAACTTGCGCCGGTCATCGGGGGAGTCGCCTTCGACATTCCTCCACCCACGCTCTGTTGGCAGTGCCGTTCGCAGCGGCGCTATGCCCACCGCAACGAGCGCAATCTGCACTGGCGCAAGGATGATCTGATGGGGGAACAGATTCTTTCGATCTATGCGCAGGACAAGCCGTTCCCCGTCTACGCCTCGGAAAACTGGAACTCCGATCGGTGGGATTCCGCCACGTATGGACGCCCCTTCGACTTCTCCCGTCCGTTCTTCGAGCAGTATGTCTCTCTCCGCGATCGTGTCCCCCGCATGGCTCTCGCCGCGGTGCTCAATGAGAATTGCCCCTATGTGAATCAGGTGTGGCACAGCAGGAATTGTTACCTCTGCATCGACGCCGGATACTGCGAAGATGTGCTCTATGCGTACGCGACCTACCATTGCCGCGATACCGCGGATTGCGCCCACACGCGCGATTCCGAGCTTTCGTATGAACTCGTCGATTGCGTGAAGTGCTACGGGTGTGCCGTGCTCCAGGATTGCGCCGATTGCCGCGACTCTCTCTTTTCCGTCGATTGCAAGCAGTGCAGCCACGTGGTGTTCTGTTGGAACCTCCGTGGCAAGGAGTACTGCTTCCACAATGAGCAGATGACGAAGGAGCAGTGGGAAGCGGCCGTGCAACCGCTTCGTTCTGGTTCGTCTCAGGCATGGACGAAAGCCCGGGAGGATTTTCACGTCCTTCTCCCGCGCGTCATCCGTCGTGCCAATCACAATTTGCAGTGCGAGGATTGCGTGGCGGATTATTTCCTCCATTCCCAGCGGTGTTTTCATTGTTTCGACGGGGATACGTCTCAGGACCTGCGCTACTGCTGCCGCATGGACGAGCGCGTGAAGACCGCCATGGATATCGACCAGGCTTCCGATGTGGAGCTCGCTTACAACGGTCTCTCCATTTCGGGGAATGGGATCTGGTGGTGCAGCGCGAGCTGGTCGGAGACCAACAGCAATCTCCTCTACTGCGACCTCGCCCGATCGGCCTCGCATTGCTTCGGTTGCGTGGGGATCAAGAACAAGAAGTACTGCATCCTCAATCAGCAGTATTCGCGGGAGGAGTACGAGACCCTCGTCCCCCGGATCATCGAGCACATGCGGAAAATGGGGGAGTGGGGACAGTTCTTCCCCGCAGAGACTTCTGCCTTCGGGTACAACGAGTCGATGGCCTCCGCCTACTTTCCCCTCTCACGCGCGGAGGTGCTGCGACGCGGATGGCACTGGCGTGATGTGCCCGAGGAGCAGCCGCAGGCGGAGCGCATCATCGAGGCGAAGGATCTTCCGGATCGGATCGACGATGTCTCGGATGACATCCTCCGTTCGGCCATTCGCTGCCCCGCGACAGGGCGCCTCTTCAAGGTCATCAAGCAGGAATTGTCCTACTACAGAGCACACAAGATCCCGCTCCCGCGTCTTCACCCAGATGAGCGGCACCGGCGGAGAATCGCCCTGCGCAATCCGCGGAAGCTGTGGGAGCGGAGCTGTGCCTGTTGCGCGAAGCCGATTTTCACGAGTTACGCCCCCGAGCGGCCGGAAAGGGTCTATTGCGAAGAGTGCTACCTCAGAGAGGTCTACTAGCGCTTCTCACTGCACTGCGCTCATTCTTCCTTCGAGCATGTCGAAGAGGAAGTGGAACATCTGCGCCATCTCACGATGTTGAATTTTGAGGCCGATCGGCGTATCCCGATAACAGGCGAGGTAGACGGCTGACCCGACAAGGAAAATATTGGTCGTCCCGCGGGAAGCAGGGAATTTGTCTGGGTCGAAACTCCCTGCTCGCACATTCTCCAGACGCTCGGGAACGAGCGTGCCTGTCGCTTCGATGACATCCAAATCAATCGCGTGACCCCGCATATCGCTGTAGAACTCCCGCACGTACCGTGCGAGGCTGCGGTCACCCAAGCGTTCATCGAAGGTGTTAGACGTGAGCATCCGCACTTGTCGGATCTTCTGTTCGGAGGCTTCAAAGAGAAGATCGCGGAAAAATGCCTTGATTCCCGATTCCCCCTCGAAGATCCGGAGCCTCGGCACGAGCGCTTCCGCGTCGCACAATGATTTCAGGACACTGAGAGCAGTGTCGAACTCCGAGAGCAGTTTACGGTCCGTCTCCGTGCGTTCCTCCAAATAAGTGCGCAGCTGATCATAGCTCTCGATGCCGAAGCATTGAACGGCACGCTGGACGTATACCTTGATGAAGCCGCGGTCGACGAGGCGCTTCAGGTGCTTGTAGACCGTCACACGGTCTAGGCCGCATTTCCGCGCGATCACGGATGCCGGCTGAATACCCATCTCCGCGAGCGAGAGATATATCGATGTATCCTTCTCATCAAATCCCAGTTTTTGGAGGTATTGGGAGAGCATGGTTCCTGTTGTTCACGCTGAAGAACAGTTCACCGATTATATCCTGCCATCTATAGTTTTCAAGCTATTTATGATGTTTATCATGGCGGCACAATGTGCAAACTGTGGCACACCTTTCTCCGTCGATACGGAGTTCCGCGCCTTCCTTGCGCGGGTTGCTCCCGTGATCGGAGGGAAGACATTTGCGATTCCCGATCCGACTCATTGCGTCAATTGCCGGCAGCAGCGACGCATGGCACTGCGCGATGAGCGGTTCCTCTACAAGCGCACGTCGGATTTCTCCGGTCGCGCCCTCGTTTCCTCCTACTCCCCGGATAAGCCGTACAAAATCTACGAGAACGACATCTGGTGGTCCGATAAATGGGACGCGACGGAATACGGGAGGGACTTTGATTTCTCCCGCCCCTTCTTCGAGCAGTTCCGGGAGCTCTCCATTGCCGTTCCCAAAATGCAGTACACCGGTTACAACAATGAGAACTGCCCTTTCGTGAATCGCTGTTCCAATTGCCGGAACTGTTACATGAGTTTCAATGTCGATCACGGGGAGGATTGCTATTATTGCGAGGTCGGTTACAAGACGAAGACGTGTGTTGATTGCGGGTTTTCCAAGGAGATGGAGTGCTGCATCGAGTGCGTGGACTGCTTTGGATGTTACGGGTGTATCGGGCTCGACTCCTGTTCACATCTGACGGAGAGCGCATATTGCTTCGACTGTCACAATTGTCAGAACATTCTCTTCTGCTGGAATCTCCGTGGGAAGAAGTTTTGCATCGGCAATGTGCAGTACACGCCGGAGGAGTACCAGAAACGGCGAGATGCTTTGCATCTGGATGGATTCAATGAGGCTTCCCGGAATGAGCGTAAATTTCAGGAGGTCCGCCGCGCACGGGCCATTCATCGGTATGCCAACCTCATCAACTGCGAGGGGTGCACGGGGGATCATGTCTTCCAGTCGCGGGAGTGTCACAACTGCTACGACGTCCTCCGCGGGGAAAACCTCCGCAATGTCTTCGCTGTCGACAACAACGCAAAGGATTCCATGGACTGCGCGATCATTTGGGATGGTGCGGAACTCAATTACGAGTGTATGAGCACGAACCGCTACCACATCCTTTTCTCCTACAATGTTTGGGAGTCGAGCGAAGTGCTCTACTCCGAGCTCTGCATGGGTTCGGGGAGCCTCTTTGGGTGCAGCGGACTAAGGCACAAGAAGTACTGTGTCTTGAACAAGGAGTATGTGCAGGAGGAGTATGAGCAACTCGTTCCACGGATTATCGAGCACATGCAAAGGACGGGTGAGTGGGGGGAATTCTTCCCCGTGAGCATTAGCCCTCTCGCCTACAATGAATCACTCACCATGGAGTACTTTCCCATGAAGCGGGAGGACGTCACCGCGCGAGGATGGCGGTGGAAGGACGATCTTCCCGGTACCACGGGAAAGGAAACGATCTCCTGGGCGCAGGTGCCGGATTCCATTGCACAGGCCCCGGCCACAATTACCAATGAAATTCTCTCCTGCTCCGTCTGTCATGGGAATTTTCGCATCATCCCCCAGGAGCTTGTGATCCGAAAAGATATGCATGTCCCCCTTCCCCGCACCTGTCCTGACTGCCGACACAAGGGGCGCCTCGCGCGACGTAACCCACGCCACCTCTGGCAGCGCACGTGCATGAAGTGCGGCAAGCCGATCGAGACGACGTATGCTCCTGACCGTCCGGAGCTGGTTTATTGCGAGGAATGCTATCTACAACAGGTTTATTGAAAGCCAAACGATGTTTACAAAACGGCCGGAATCCTGAAGAATAAGCCTCAATGGCTCATCTCCGGTACCTCCATATCATCGTGCCGCAGGGGACGAAGGATAACAAAAAACTGGAGTCACGCTTCCAGGATTTGCTCGTGAGCCTCCGCAACACCGTGACGGGGGTGCGCTTCTCCTTCGAGTACTTCGGCTACGAGCAGTACACGTACTTCTACGCGGTCATGGAGGAGAAGTACAAGGAGACCATCGAAGGCCTCATCTACGCGACGTTCCCCGATGCCGAGATCCGCGAGACGAAGGACTACACGGCGTGGTTCCATCCGGAGCAGCACCATTTCGCGGGGTGTGAGCTCACGCTGAGGGAAAAGGATGTCTATCCCGTGAAGACGTACGACAAATTCGAGGAGGACAGCATGTCGCGCCTCTTCTCGGTGATCTCGAAGATCGAGAGTGGGGAGCAGGTGTGGGTGCAGGTCGTCATGGAGCCAAAGTCCGATGACGCGCTCTACCACTTCCGGCACAACTGGCGCTCCAAGTTCGCGCGGTTGAAGCAGTTCTTCTCCGTGCGTGACCGCCTGCGCAAGGAGGGCCGCAAGGGAATCTCCACCCTGCGCTACCAGGTGGCAAAGGAAAAGGAACAGACGAAGCCCTTTCGCGTCTCGATCCGTTGTGCGTACATCTCCAAGTCCTTCGAGGAGGCGAGCCGCAAGCTCGAGGCGGTGAAGAACAGCTTCTATCACTTCAACGATTCCGACATCAACGGCTTCACGGCCTCCCGTGCGACGAGCAGCGAGTCGTTCCTGCGGCGGTACCGCACGCGGGATCATGCGACGACGTACAGCCTGAGTGCGAAGGAGGCGGCGACCCTCTTTCACCTGCCGAATTCCGATTACGTGCATCACATCGTCCACGTGCTCGCGCGCAAGTCCGATCCGCCACAGGATCTCCCACGTGCCGGCGAGGGCAATGTGAGCACTTTCGGCATCACGAACTACCACAATAACTTCGTTCGGTTCGGTATTCGCATCGATGACCGTCGACGCCATCTCTACGTTGTCGGGAAATCCGGCGTGGGCAAGTCGAAGCTCCTCGAGCTCCTCATCCAGGAGGATCTGGACCGGGGCAGGGGGGTGGCGGTCTTGGATCCGCACGGCGATCTCGTGGATTGCGTGCTTCGGCACGTCCCGAAGAACCGCATCGACGATGTCGTGCTCTTCGATCCCGGCGACACGGAATTCCCCATTGCATTCAACCCGCTCGAGAAAGTCGAAGAGGCCTACAAGATGCAGCTCACCATCGGATTCCTCGACATCTTCAAGAAGCTCTTCGGGGACAACTGGACGTACCGCCTGGAGCACGTGCTCCGCTACACGACGCTCGCCCTCCTCGACAGCCCGAATACGACGGTGCTGTCGATCCTGAAAATGCTCAATGACAAAAATTACCGCCAGAAGATCGTCGCACGCATTCAGGACAACGTGGTGAAGAGCTTCTGGGTGAGTGAATTCGCCGCGTGGTCGGAGAAGTTCGATGCGGAGGCCATCACGCCGCTCCTGAACAAGGTCGGGCAGTTCGTTGCCACGAACATGATCCGCAACATCATCGGGCAGCCGACATCGCTGTTTAACATCCGCGAAATCATGGACAAGAAGAAGATCATGCTCATGAAGGTCTCGAAGGGCCTCCTCGGTGAGGAGAACTCCTCGCTCATCGGCTCCATGATCATCACCAAGATGTATCAGGCGGCGATGAGCAGGGCCGACATGGAGGAGGAGGAACGTCCGGACTTCTACTTCTACGTGGATGAGTTCCAGAACTTCGCGACCGACACCTTCTACGAGATTCTCTCCGAAGCGCGGAAGTATCACTTGAACCTGACGATCGCGCACCAGTACATGGGCCAGCTCTCCTCGAAGATCCGGCAGACGGTTTTCGGCAACATCGGTTCCCTCATCAGCTTCCGCGTGGGCGCAGAGGATGCGGGTGTCCTCGAGAAGGAGTACGAGCCCATCTTCAAAGAGCGCGACATCATCAACCTCGGTGTCCGTGAGTTCTACATCAAGATGGCAGTGAAGGGGGAGATTCGCGAGGCGTTCTCCGGCCGCACGGTCGATGTGCCGAAGCCGAAGGAGGATCACACGCAGGAGATCATCGCGCTCTCGCGCAAGAAATACTGCCAACCGCGGAAGAAAGTGGAGGAGATGCTCAAGAAATGGGATGAGGCAGCTTCCGAAGCGCCGAAGGAGGGGGAGATTGATTCTGTGGAGGAAAAGTTTGAGGAGCCGATTATTTAAGGTGGAGGGGATAGGGTGTAGGGCGTAGGAGCGAACGCATCCTGTTTATTGTTGTTCCGTGCTCTGCGCTCTCTCGCTACAATCGGACTCACGGAGGGATGGCCGAGCGGTTGAAGGCGCACGACTCGAAATCGTGTAGGCCCCCAAAGGGTCTCGAGGGTTCGAATCCCTCTCCCTCCGCCATTCGACTCCCCCGCATGCGCGGGGTCGCTCATGGTCTGCGCGCCTTCGGCGCTCCGACCACATTTTCACCATGAGTAGAATGCCCCGAGCGCAGCCGAGGGGCACGATTAAGGAGGCCATGGGAAGAAGCCCTTAGGTGGGGGAGAGCTTCTCTTGATGGTATTTTGTGTCAAATTGCCTATTTAATGAGGTTTATTCCATCCGACATGGTCATGTTTTGCGGGGGAAACGGGGGGCGGTCAATTGCATTTTTTTCGTCAATTTGCCTAAAAGACTGCAAATATCACTTGCTTTCGCGTTTTACGGGTTCGTACAATCACTCCGCTTTCCTATTTCTTTCCCCCCTCTCCATGAGTTACGTCGTCGCCTCGAAGGTGAAGGACCTCCTCAAGTCCCTCGACATGATGACGGCTGGTGAGCTCTCCGATGCTCTCAGCAAGTTCGTCGAGGATGCGCTCAAGAAGGCTGCGCATCGCGCCAAGGAGAACGGCCGCAAGACGGTCCGCTCCTGCGACTTGTGAGTCCTTGTCTCACATCGCAATAAGGAAGCGCCCCTCGTGGGGCGCTTTTTTTACGGGGTGAGGGCGGTTATCGACTGGTTCGTTTCAACTCCGCGTCGATGAATTGCTGGAGATCCCCGTCGAGGACGCCCGTGGTGTCGCTCGTCTCGGTATCCGTGCGCAGGTCCTTCACCATCTGGTAGGGGTGGAGGACGTAGCTCCGGATCTGCTGGCCGAAGTCGGCGCTCTTCCGTGCGCCTTTGAGTTCCGACTTCGTCTCTTCCTTCTCTTTCCTCTCCTTTTCCAGGAGCTTCGCCCGGAGCATGTTCATCGCCTGCGCGCGATTCTGCAGCTGGCTCCGCTCGCTTTGGCACGCGACGACGATCCCCGAGGGAAGGTGCGTGATGCGCACAGCAGTCTCCACCTTATTGACGTTCTGCCCGCCCGCGCCGCCGCTGCGGTACGTGTCGATCTTGAGATCCGACGGGTTGATGTCCACTGCCGTGGACTCCGGCAGCTCCGGCAGTACCTCGACGAGTGCGAAGCTCGTCTGCCGCAGGTTCTTGGCATTGAAGGGGGAGAGGCGCACAAGGCGGTGGGTGCCCTTCTCGCACTTGAGTTCCCCGTAGGCGAATTCCCCTTCGACATGGATCGTCGCGGATTTGATACCCGCCTCCTGCCCGTCGGTGCGCTCGATGAGCGTCGTCTTCCACCCCTTCCGCTCGCAGAAGCGCAGGTACATGCGCATGAGCATTGCCGCCCAGTCCTGCGCCTCCGTCCCGCCCGCGCCGCCACTCAGCGTGAGGTAGCAGTTCAGGGCATCGAACTCGCCGCTCAGATAGAGCTGCGTCTCGAGGGTCTCCCACTCCTGCAGAATTTTTTCCACATCGCTTACGAGCGTTGTCCTCTCCTCCTCCGAGGAGGCCTCGGCCATCTCCAACAGGGCAGTCGCTTCCCGATCGATGGCGACGATCGGTTCCCACTGCTTCTTCAGGGCCTTGAGCTCGGTGAAGAGCTGCTGCGCCCGCTTCTGGTCGTTCCAGATGTTCGGGTCCGTCGTCTGCGCCGAGAGCACGGCGATCCGCTCGGGGATTTTCTTTGCCTCAAAGAGAGTCCTTCCCCGTCGCGATCGCCGATTTCAGGTCCCGGAGGTGCTGGAGCAGATCTTCCACGGAGGAAGGGGGAAAGAGGTGTGTGAGTATTCTAGCGTAGAAGTTGGAGCTGTTGTTAGTATGGTGAAGAAAGCCATAAGCTTTAAGGCTTAAGCCTTAAGCAAGGTATCATTTTCCTGGAGTGTTTTTATTGCTTACAGCTTATAGCTTAAAGATCACAAAAACATAGAATAGAATTTCTGCAAACTTCCTCCCATATTCAACAGGGCACATTTTGGCTACAATATAAGGAAAACATATGAAACTCACTACACACTTCCTCCTCGCTCCCACGAGCCCCCTCCCGTCGGCGGGGGAGATTCTCCGGCGGGTGGCCCTGCCCTTCGCGCTCTTCTGCGTGGTGCTGCTCTCCTTCCTCCTCCTTTCGTGGTTCCTCCTCTTCCCGCGCATCGCGCGTGTGGATCTCCACGGGTCCCTCGTGGGTGCGGGAGACCTTCGTGCGCGCGAGCAGGAACTTGCGGCGAAGGTTGCCCTCCTGGAGGAGCAGCGTGAGGAGTATCTCTCGCCGCTCGATGACACGGCATTCGGGCGGCTGAAGGTCCTGAAAGCCGAACAGCCGTCCTTCCTGGAAGTGCGCGCCTCCGTCCTCGAGGCGGCGCAGGGGGCTGTCCCGGAGCAGGAGGATGCCGTCGCGATTGGTTCCATCCGTTACCTCGAGGGCGGGCGCCGTCTCTCCATCACGGGGGATGTGCGCAATGTCGGGTTTCAGAGCATGACGATTCTCGCGCAATTCGTCGAGACACTCGGTCATCTCCCGGGAGTCGTCTCCGTGGATCCTCCCGCCTTCACCCGCGAAAGCGATCCTGTCATTGGTCCGTACTCCCCCTTTTCCCTCACATTGACACTCCGATGACTCTCTCTGGCATCGTGCGCCGGCTCTCCCGCTCGCCACTCCTTCTCTTTATCCTCGGGGCTCTGTGTCTCGGCGCCTCGGAGCCCCTCATCACGCTGCACCTGCAGACACTGCGGGAAGTGCAGACCGATGTGCTCCCCCGCGTGGCGCGCATTCCGGAGCTCGAGCAGCGCCTCGCGATCCTGAAGGAGCAGGCGGAACTCTCGGAGCTCGATGCGCTCCTGCGCACCGGTTCGCAGTCTGAGAATGTGCGGGTCTTCGTCCTCCCCACCGAACCCGATCTCGACCGGCTCCTCGCGGCGTTCAATGTGCTCCATGCTGATCTCGTCGGTCGTTCCCTCGCCGGCTCCCTTTCGGAGATACAGATCGGAGAGGCCACTGTCGTGGACGATCTGCGCGCGCAGCCGGTTACTCTCGATCTTGCGGTTCGCGGCAGAGGGGCGGATATCGTCTTCCGGTGGCTCCGCCTTGCCGGCTTCGTCACCGTGGGCGACGCGCTCACCAAGGAGGAGATGCACTATCTCGTGCGCACGGCGGAAGAGGAAAATCCTGCGGGCGTGGTCGCCCTCGAGCAGTTTTTCGCGACGGATCTCTTCGCGTACGCGCGGGAGCCCCGCCCCTTCCAGGAGCAGCTCAAGCGGTCGCTCGTCGGTCCTGCGTTCCTCCGCGCGCTCCAGAGCACGGAGGAAACTTCGCTCCTGCGGGATGCGCGCGAGCTCTTCCAGAGCGGGCTCGGCGATGCGTTCGATCGCTCCAGACTCTGGCCGATGCAGTTCATCACCGTGCGGGATGCAGAGCTCAAGCCCGGGAAGGCGGAGGACTGGTACACACTCAACCTGACGCTCCAGCTCTACAGCCGCCAGCCGTCTGCCGCCTGATGCCGCATTCCCTTGCGTCTCCCCAGTGCCTTGCTCTAGGCTTCTTTTCGGTTTCCTCCCTCTCTTTTTCCTCTGCAGAAGCGCAGACACATCATCCTCCCGGCGAAGAAAGAACGGCGGCCGCGCATGAATGAGCAGATCCGCGCGGAGAAAGTTCTCCTTGTCTCTGAGACGGGGAACGAAACTCTTTCCCTGCAGGAGGCGTTGCGGCGTGCCGCGGCGCAGGAACTCGATCTCATTGAGGTCTCCCCGAAGGCGCAGCCGCCCGTCGTGAAAATCGCGGATTTCGGTCAATACCTCTACCAGTTGCACAAGAAGGAGAGCCGCCAGCGTGCGCACAGCAAGCAGACGGAGGTGAAGATGCTTCGCTTCGGCTTCCGCACGGACCGGCATGACCTCGAGCGCCTGCTCACGCGTGCGCGCGAGTTCCTTGCGGAGCGACATCTCGTGAAGTTCGTCGTGCGCCTCCGTGGGCGCGAGATGACGAATAAGAACTATGCGCGTGATAAGCTCCTCACGCTCATTAAGGAACTGCAGGATGTGGCGGAGATCGAGCAGGAGCTCAAGCAGCAGGGGACGCAGTTCCTCGTGATCCTTCGCAAGAAGTAGGTCTGGGAGCGGGCAATAATCCGGAGAAAAGCAGGGATTTCTCTTTGCATGCCATAGATGCTCCTCGCTATA
>JAQUNQ010000027.1 GCA_028717505.1 Candidatus Peribacteraceae bacterium | reverse complement strand
GATCTTGTAGCCCTCCAGGGAATCCACGGGGATGGAGAAGAAGCCCTGAATCTGCGGGGAGTGGAGGTCGAGGGTGATCACATGGTCCGCGCCGGAGGTCTCGAGGAGGTGCGCGATCAGCTTGGCGGAGATCGGCTCGCGCGGGGCGGCGACGCGGTCCTGCCGCGCGTAAGGGAAGTGGGGGAGGATCACGTGGACGGTCTTGGCGAAGCTCAGCTTCGCCGCCTGGCACATGAGGAAGAGCTCGATCAGGTCCTCGTTGACGTTCCGCGACCCCGTTTGCAGGAGGAAGACTTCCTTCCCGCGCACGGACTCGTCGAATTTCGCATAGCGCTCCCCTGAACTGAAGGCCTTCAGCGTGATCTTTCCGAGATCGGTTTTGAGCTCTTTTGCGAGGGCTTTCGCGAGGGCCGGATGGGAGGAGCCCGAGAAGAGGAACATCTGAGGTATCATTGTAGCAGATGCACGTCCGCTTCTCCACCTGTCTCGGCCTTCCTGTCACCGACGAATCGGTGGAAATCGTCTACGGCCGTATCAGCGGCATCCTCCTCCATCCCGATACGGGGAAGGTGGAGGGCTTCTACGTCGCCATTCCCCGCTTCCTCGGGGAGGAGACGCTCTTCCTCTCCTCGAATGATATCCTCCGGTGGGGCCGGCGCGTGACGGTGCGGAGCGGCGAGGTCCTCGCGCCTCCCGAGGAATTCTTCCGCCTGCGCACCCTCCTCGAGGATGGCCGGAAGATCCTACATCAGCTCATCCGGACCGAGAGCGGCCGGCGGCTCGGGCGGTGCCGCGACGTGCAGTTCAACACGGAGGCCATGCATCTCGAGTGGCTCTTCCCCCGACGGTGGTGGCGGTGGAGCCTGCCGCTTCCCGCATCGGACATCGTCGAGGTGCGGCCGGATGCGATTGTCGTCCGTGATCCCCCCGTTCCCGTGGCGGAGAAGGAAAAGGAGGGCGTGGTACAGCCGGGAATCCTCCCGGTCCTTCCGGAGACGGTGTAGCGCGGCAAGAAAAAAGACCTCTCGCGAGGCCTTTTTCCACTGAAGTCTCTTCCGAAGTTAGATGATATCCACCACGAAGGTCACGATCGCGCGAGCGAGGATGATGACCACGAGACCGATGATCGCGTAAACGATGGTCTTGCGCGCCTTCTCCTTCTCCTGCTCCTCGCCCTGCGAGATGATGAAGCGGATACCCGCGACGACGATGATGACGACTGCAATGAGCGTCATGAAGTTCAAGACCGCCTTCGTGACATCCACGATGGTGGTCTTCAGGTCACCGGTTTCCTTCCCCGTCACATCGGGCGGGTTCGGGTCGAGCTGGGCCAGTGCCTGGTAGGGGGCGCTGCAGGCGACGAAGGCCGCGGCGCGGAGGGCGAGAGACTGGAGGCGTTGCACCATGGGGGGAGGGGGGAGAATTTTCCTTATTGTTACGCCGATTCGTTCCTCTGCGCAAGCACCCATTTCGACGGGGCTCCTGTTTGCCTATCTGCGCAAGCACTCTCCTCTGTGCTTTGGAAAGACCTCTTCTCAGGGGGATGGAGCTGCCCTATGCCTGTTCTTTGCCAAGGAACCCAGAGCCGAGGAGCAGGAGCGCCGGCAGGGCAAACCAGAGATCCTGATACGCCACCATGGTGTTCATGAGCTCGCTCTGCTTGATGATGGAGGAAACGGTGGCGGCATCTGCGATGTTCTTGCTGAGGAGCGGGACATCCGCCACGTAGGTCAGGAGGGTGGAGAGGAGGAGGCCCGCCGTCGCGAAGCCGAAGACCCCCGTGAGGACGGTGTCGGTGATTCCCCCCGGCTCGCGGTTGAACTCAATGGTGAAGCCGCCGCGGATGGCGAGGAAGATGACGGCCGCGATGAAGAGGACGAGCTTGGTGGTGGAGAGCAGCGTGATGTCCACGGTGATGCCAAGCAGGGAGAACATCGGCTGCGACTGGCCGGAGAACCGCGCGAGGATATTGCCGATACCCTGGACGGCGACGATGGCGATGTAAGAGGCGATGATGATCTTCACGGACTCGTGCTTCCCGATGATGAAACTGTAGGTGATGATGAGCGCGAAGAAGACGATGATGAAGAGGTCCCAAGTCAGGGTGATATTCATGGGGGGAATGGTACTCCCTGTCCGGATGTTGGGAAAATGTTCCCCCTTGAGGGGGGAGCGATAAGCTTTAAGACAGAAGCCTTAAGTCGTAAGCCTCCGTGCAAAGGGCTGCTTCAGGCTTCAGCTTATGGCTTCTAGCTCTCGTTCTGCTACGCTGGCGCGGCATGCGACACGGTTTCCTACTCGTCCACAAGCCGGCCGGTCCCACGAGCCACGACATCGTCGCGGAGGTGCGTCGGGCCCTCTCGGAGCGGGACATCGGGCACCTCGGCACGCTCGATCCTGCCGCGGAGGGGCTCCTTGTGCTCGCTGTCGGGGCGAAGGCGCTCAAGGTAGTGGAGCTCTTTACGCATCTTCCCAAGGAGTACGAAGCGACGGTGCGGCTCGGAGCCATGAGCACGACCTACGACCGCGAGGGGGTGATCGAGGAGTGGTCACCCGTTCCCGGCTGGCAGCCGCCGAGCGAGGTGGATCTCCGCGGCGTCCTCGAGGCGCGGTTCGTCGGACGCATCAAGCAGGTCCCGCCCCTCGCCTCCGCGGTGAAGGTCGGCGGGGAGCGCGCCTACCGGAAGATGCGGCAGGGGAAGACCGTCGATCTCCCGGAGCGCTCCGTGGAGGTCACGCGCTGTGCCATCGCGCGCTACGCCTATCCGGAGCTCGTCCTCTCCGTGCGGTGCGGATCGGGGACGTACATCCGCTCGCTCGCTCATGATCTCGGGCAGGTGCTCCGCTGCGGCGGGTACCTCACGGCGCTCACGCGCACGGCGGTGGGGGAGTGGAAGCTCGCGCAGGCCGTCGCCCCGCGGGTCGCGAAGTGGACGGATGTCCTGCCCTTAAAGGAGGTGCTTACGGCATTCCCGCGCACGGAGCTTACGGACGCACAGGAGGAAGATGTTCGTCATGGGCGGGACATTCCCCTCGATGTCTCCCCTGATACCATTGGGTGGCACGGGGGGTTGCCGGTGGCCCTCCTCATCCCAGCGAAAGATGGCTCCCGGCGGGCGCACGCCCGGAAGGTCTTCTAGAAACTTTCGTGGTTCATTGTCTCCCCGCGGAGAGTTTGGTAGGGTTTGTCCGCTCTTGATTTCCTTGGGTCAGTAGCTCAGTCCGGTAGAGCAGTTGCCTCTTAAGCAATTGGCCGAGGGTTCAAATCCCTCCTGACCCACCATCCTCTTCGTCCGCCCCTTGCCTTCGCGACGGTTTTTTTGATCAGTTTGAGAGTGAGAGTTTGTGACGAGCGTACACTGTCTCCATGATCAAGCGACTCCACCAGAGCACGTGTAATGCTTTCCGGGGACTGCGATTCGTCTGGCGCGGCGAGCCGAACTTCCGTCTGGAGGTCCTCGCTGCCCTCCTCGTCCTTCTCGTTGCGTATCTCTTCCAGTTCTCCTACGGCGAGATCAGCATCCTCCTCACAGCCATTGCCGCGGTGCTCACGGCGGAGATACTGAACACGATCATCGAGGATCTGCTCGATGCTGTCCTCCCCAGTCAGGCGGATCATGTGGGGCGCATCAAGGACATCACGGCGGGGGCCGTCCTCCTCCTGAGTCTCTTCGCGGTCGCGGCAGGCGTCCTCACGGTGGTGCATCACTTTAATGTGCGCGCGTGACTCCTGACATCATTTGTTTGACATCGTTGCTGTGCACGCTAATCTTTCCCTCCTTTCTTTCTCCATTGATTCATGTCCGCTGAAGTGCATCTCCGGGATCTGAAGGCAGACAATGCAAAGGACCGCGAACACCTCGGCTGGTGTCCGCTCGCTGCAGGCAATAATTCCCTCCTTCAAATTTCCCAGGCGGAGACTGGAGGAGAAGCGCGGGCGCTCCTCTCCTGTCAACATGTTGATCAGGACAATGGGGATTGCCGTCATACGGGGGGGCCTTATCATTGTCCCATCAAGGGCTTGAAGGCAGTGACCCTCCAAGGTGAGCGGGTGCTTCTTGAGGTACAGCGAAAAGAGGTTGCAGCGAAGTGACCGCCGTTTTCCCATTCGTTGTTCGCGGCGCGAATTATTCCGCGTGTGTTGATTCCATCCCATGCCGCTGGATCGTCCGCCAGTCGAAGGGGAACCTGTACGTTTCGAGTGCGCGCACGAGGGCGGCGAAGCAGTGCCAGGCATTCGGCTCCTCGAAGAGGAAGGCGTTGCCAGACTCCTGCACCGGGTTGTAGTTCTCGAGGGTAGTGCACTCAGGTGCGACGGGCACGACACCGTAGTCCAAACAGGCGGCGAGCTCCGGAAGGGGGGAGGGATCTTTGAGGAAGAGTGCCATGTCCGCGGCGGCGTACATCTTGTGGATGGCCTCCTCCGTGTCTGGGACGATGTACACGCGGTGCCCGCGCTCCTTCGCCATCTTCGTGAAGAGGGCGCCGAACTCCGAGGACCCCCGCCCGAGGACGAGGAGTTCCACGGGGAGGGAGAGGAGTCCCGGGAGGAGTTCCTTGAAGAGAGTGCCGCCGAGGTCGAGGGACATCCCGAGCGGGAGGGCGATCATGGGGCGCTTGGGCTCCATGGGCCACCCGATTTCCTTCTGGAGAGCCTCCTTATTTATGACCTTTTTCTCCAGCGTGCGCGCACTGTACTTCTGCTGGATTTTGCTCTCGGAGGGGGGGGAGATCATTGGCATCTGGAGTGTGTGTTATCCTGATATTATAGAGGAAAAGTCGCTTTCGCGGGAGAGGGGAGAACTTGAATTTTACTGTGTTTAATGTCTCGTCATAGAGGAGGGAGAAGCAGCAGAAAAGCGTGGTTGCCTCCTTCGCCGATCTCCTCCATTCTTCCCCCATCGAGCACCTCGTTCTCATTGACGGCCACCATTTGATGTACCGGGCCTATTGGGCGATCCCTCGGACCATGAAGACGCGCCGGGGGGAGCAGACGAATACGGTCTTCGGCGTGGCTTCCATGCTTCTGCACATCCTCCAGAAGGAGGAGCCGGATGCCCTGCTCTTCTGCTTCGACGCCGGCGAGGAGACCTTCCGGCACCAGGAGGCGAAGGACTACAAGGCGGGGCGGGCGGAGACGCCCGATGATTTCTACGTCCAGATTCCCCGCGTCCTCGAATGTGTCGATGCGTTTGGTTGCAAGCATGTCTCCGATACTCGCTTCGAGGCCGACGACTTCCTCTGCGCGTACGCGCGGGCCGCCGAGGCACGGGGGGATCGCGTGACGATTGTGACGGGGGACCGCGACGCACTGCAGCTCGCGAGTGAGCACATCCGCATCGCCATTCCTCACAAGGGGTACCAGCAGGCGGAGTACCTCGGGCCCGCAGAGATCGAAGCGAAGTACGGGGTGCGTCCCGATCAGATTGTCTCGTACAAGGGTCTCGTCGGGGACAGCTCGGACAACCTCCCCGGCGTCGTGGGGATCGGGCCGAAGACGGCGGCCCAGCTCCTCCAGCAGTACGACACGCTCACCGGCGTGTATGCGCACCTCACGGAGATCAAGGAGTCGGTGCGCGAGAAGCTCGAGCGCGACCGGGAGCAGGCATTCTTCTGCGAGCGCATGGCACAGCTCGTCTGCGACATGCCTCTCCTCGTTTCCCTCGAGGAGAGCCGCCTCATACACCTTCCCGTGGAGCCGGTGGAGCGCCTCTTCACGGAGCTGGAGTTCACACTCCTCCTCAAGCGTTTCCGGGCCTTCCTGCAGACGTCCTACGGGCATGCACACTTCGCGGTTCCGGAAGGGGTTCGCGGGCGGGGGGAGGAGGGGGCAGAGGACGCCGTGCGTGCAGATCGTAAGTCGCAACTCTCGCTCTTCTCGGAGTGATGCGGAGAGGAGGTGATTGTATACATGTGGTGTTCACCTGTTTTTCGCCCTCAATTTTTTTGTTCACAAAATGTAGTTCATCCCTGCACCTTCAGAAAAAATTTGAATAGATATATTGTTCAAAGTCTCTTGCGCTGAATACCAAACGTAGTCGCTGTGCTCTTGCAGGGCTCTTTCCTCCACACTTACACTCTCCTCCGACTTTCCACGACGCGCTCGGTGTTGTGGATTCTTTCTCCTTATCTCTCCTATTTTTCTTTCACTCCCATGCCCAAAGAACGCATCCTCGCGAGTCTCGATATCGGCAGTGCGAAGATCCGCACCGTCGTTGCCGTCGTGGACGGCGAACAGGAGAAGCGGGTGCCGAACGTCATCGGCGTCGGCATCTCCCCTTCGCTTGGCATGCGCAAGGGGCACGTGATCGACGTCGAGGAGCTCATTCATAACATCATCTCCTCCTTAGAAGATGCCGAGCGCATGGCGGGTGTCCCCATCAACCACGTCTTCGTGGGGATGAGCGGCTCGCACGTCGAGGCCTTCGACAGCCGCGGGGTCATCGCCATCTCGGGCTCCGAGATCACGGTGGAGGACGTGGGGCGCGTGCTCGAGGCCGCGCAGGCCGTGAGCATCCCGGCCAACCGCCGCATCCTGCACATCGAGCCGAAGTCCTACGCGGTGGATGAGCAGCGCGGCATCAAGAATCCCGTCGGCATGACGGGCATCCGGCTGGAGGTGGAGGCGCACATCGTGACGGGACACATCCAGCACGTGAAGAACATCGAGAAGTGCGTGGATCAGGCGGGGGTGGACATCGACGACCTCGTGCCGGCGACCATCGCCGTCTCCGAGGCGGTCCTCACCAAGCGGCAGAAGGAGCTCGGCGTCGTCGTCATCGACATCGGCGCGGGCTGCACGAGCGTGGCGGTCTACGAGGAGGGGACCATCCTCTACTCGGTCTCGCTCCCCCTCGGCGGCGAGAGCGTGACGAATGACATTGCCATCGGTCTCCGGACCTCCATCGATACGGCGGAGAAGATCAAGATCGAGTTCGGCTCGGTGCTCCCGCAGGAGATCGCAGAGCGCGAGATGATCGACCTCTCCTCCGTGAGCAAGGTCGACACGCAGACGGTGAGCAAGCGCTACATGGCCGAGATCATGCAGGCGCGCTACTTCGAAGTTTTCTCACTTGTGAAGCAGGAGCTCGAGCGCATCGGACGCAGCGGCATGCTGCCGGCGGGCGCCCTCCTCACGGGGGCCGCGGCCAAGGCGCCGGGCGTTCTCGACCTCGCGCGCGACGTCCTCGGCCTGCCGGTGCAGATGGGCTTCCCCGTCGACATCGGCGGCGTCATCGAGAAAGTGGATGATCCCGCCTACGCCACCGCGCTCGGCACCCTCATCTGGGGCATGCGCGAAGGCGGCAGCGCCCAGCTCGCCGGCGCCGTGCAGATGCGCCGGGCCGTGCAGCGCGTGGGTACCTGGTTCAAGAGTCTCCTCCCGTAAGTATTTCCTTCTCCTTCCGTCCCTTTCCCCTTCCAGCCATGTCCGACACTCTCCGATCTCTCTTCAGTGGCTCCCGCTCCTCGGGCGGCAGTACTGGTGGGCAGTACGATGACACCGCGGCCAGCAGCGCGTCGCGCGAGATACGCCCCGATGCCTCCCCCGGCGCGGACATCCGCGTCCTCGGAACGGGCGGCGGCGGCAGCAATGCCGTGAAGCGCATGATCGAATCGAAGGTGCAGGGCGTCGAGTTCATCGCGCTCAACACCGACATGCAGGCGCTCTACCACAATCCCGCCCCCCGGAAGATCACCATCGGGCGCGGGACGACGCGCGGACTCGGCGCGGGGGCGAATCCGGACATCGGCAAGAAAGCTGCGGAGGAGAGCAGCGCGGAGATTCAGTCTACCCTCGAGGGGACGGACATGCTCTTCATCACGGCGGGCCTGGGGGGTGGCACGGGGAGCGGCAGCGTGGCCGTGATCGCGGAGCTCGCCCGCAGCATGGGCATCCTCACGGTCGCCGTCGTCACGAAGCCCTTCAGCTTCGAGGGGCTCAAGAGGAAGCAGCAGGCGGAGGAGGCCGTCGCGAACCTCAAGGGAAAGGTGGATACCCTCATCACGATTCCGAATGACAAGATCCTCTCGCTCATCGACAAGACCACGCCCCTCACCGAGGCGTTCCAGGTCGTGGATGAGGTCCTGCAGCACGCGATCGAGGGCATCTCGAACCTCATCACGGAGCATGGGCTCATCAACGTCGACTTCGCGGACGTGAAGTCCATCATGCAGGATGCCGGGACGGCCCTCATGGGCATTGGCTACGGCACGGGCGATAGCCGTGCAGCCGAGGCAGCCCGCGCTGCGATCGACAGTCCGCTCCTCGATCTCTCCATCTCCGGTGCCAAGGGTGTCCTCTTCAACATTACGGGCGGCAACGACCTCAGCATGTTCGAGGTGGACGAGGCCGCGCGCATCATCACGGAGGCGGCCGACCCGGAGGCGAACATCATCTTCGGTGCCGTCATCGACGAGAAGTTCACGGGTGAGGTGAAGGTCACCGTCATTGCCACGGGCTTCGAGGATGCGGCGACTGAGCCGATGGCCGCTCTCGCCGCCTCGCGCGGATTGAAGACGGCCCTCAAGGGCGCGCGCATGGGAGGAGCTCCCGAGGAGGCCAGGGAGGATCTGCGGAAGACCTCTTTCCCCTCCATGAAGTCCACGTCCCTCAACCTGAACGAGGAGGAGCTCGAGGTGCCGGCGTTCATGCGGAAGCCGATTAGCAAGTAAAACAACCCTCACCCCGCCCCGCTCGTGCGGGGTACCCCTCTCCCGTGAAACGGGAGAGGGGGCAGGGGAGAGGGTTTTTACGCGTGTGTTCCCGTCGACCCAAATCCGCCTCTCGTTTCTGCGCCGTGGCCGTCCACCTCCTCCCACTCGGCGCGCTCCACTTTCACGAAGATCCCCTGTGCGATCCGCTCGCCGCGCTCCACGGTGACAGGGGCATCGCTGACGTTCTGCACTTGCACGAGGATCTCGTCCTTCCCCCCGTGGTAGTCGCAGTCGATGACTCCGATGGAGTGCGGGCAGACGAGAGCCTTCTTCCGTGGGAGGGAGGAGCGGGGGACGATGAGGAGGGCGTGGCCCTCGGGCACCTTCACGATGACATTCCCCGGCACGAGCGCGATCTTCCCGGGGGCGATGACGGTCGTCTCGCGCGTGATCAGGTCGAAGCCCACCGCGCCCGCCGACTCGAAGCGGGGGAGGGGGAGGGACGGATCGATGCGCTGGATGGCGACGTGCACGGAGGAAGCTTGGAGCAAGCGGCTTCACGGTGCAACCCCTCTCTCACGCATTCTCATTCCCGCCGGCCGCTCCGCGCGAAGAACTTCACGGTGGGGTAGCGCTCCCTGAATTCGTTGTGGTTGAATCCCGGTCCTCTCTCACTGCAGCCGCTGTCCAGGAACGATTTCCCGCTCGCGAAGCTTCCGCCCTCGAATGCGATGAGCTTGCGCCTGAATACATCGCTATTGCTCATGATTTTCTGCTCGAATGCGCGGCAGAAGAAGGGCGTGGCTTTCGTGACTTTTCCTCTCATCTCTTCCGTGAGTTCGTGCTCGTCGCGTTCCCGTGTCGCGAGGAAGTCCCGGAGCGTGAGGCCCTCGACGTTGAGGTCCGCGTCACTCATGCCGACCGCTGCGGCGAGCTCCCACACGAAGTCGCGCGTACGGTTGCGGTAGGCGCTCGTGCGGAGGGACGGATTCGTGACCGGCCCCTCGGTCTCGAGGTGCGCCCGCGTGAGGGAAACCTGCCCGCGTACGAGATTGACGGCACGCATGGCCTGGTTATCCAGGAAGACATAGGCTGCGAGTGACTGTGCAAGATCTTGCACATCGGCATCCGTGAAGGTCGCCTGGCCATCCTCCGCGAGCTTCGCAAGGTTCGCGTAGACCTTGAACTTCTCGTTGAAGCCCACGTAGGCGTTTTTCATTCCTTCTGTTGTCATCTTCGACCGGTCGCCGCTGATGACGCCGAGGAGGCGCTGCATCTTCGCCCAGTCGATGTCGGTGGCGAGGTAGGGGATATCCTCGTGGTCGAGGCTCTCTGCCACGCGGTCCATGGCTTTGGACATGCGCTCGCGTGCCTTCTGGTCGCGGAGGAGGATGAGGCGGATGAACATCGTGGATTTCGTGCCCGGCTCGAAGGTGGCGGTTCCTTTCTCGTCCGTTTCCGTAATCTGGTCCGCCACCCGCTTGACCTCCGCGAGCGTGTTATGGCGCTGGTAGAAGTAGTCGAGGAAGGGGAACTTCATGAGGAGTTCGCCGCGCTCTCCGGCGAGCACGCGGAGCCTGCTCAGAGGGAGGAGGCCGGTCGCCACGCCCCGGACGAGGTGGTAGAACTTCTGCTCCATGCTCATCTTCCCGTTGCGCATGGCGTAGTGGAGGATCTCCTCGTAGTGGTGCGGGTTCACCTCCTCGGGGAGGACTTCCCCGGGGCGATTGGTCCGGTAGTCCACGAATTTTTCCAGGATGAACTTCAGCTCGTGGGACATCTGACCTGCGATGTTCGAGTAGTTGTCCGCGGCATGGGTATAGGACTTCTTCTCCTTGTCGTAGTTCCCGTCGTTGCCCGTCATCCACTGGTCGAACATGTCCTTGTCCCTCCAGATGTCGCTGATGAGCTTGTGGAGCCACTTGTCCCGCAGGACCGGGTCGCGGTCGCAGGGGCCCGTATTATCGCCGAACCGGAAGGGCATCTTGTATTTGGATTTCTCGTTGAGGGCTTTCCACAGGCGGTGGTCGCCCCAGTTCATGCGTCCCTTCTTCACGAGGAGTTCGATACTGGCACGCAGCTGGTCCTTGGTGGGGGTCTCCCCGATGAACTTGATGAGTTCCTCGGCGTCGAGGTTCGTGAAGGCGTCCTCCCACTTCTTCACGCGGTCGAGCTCGAGCTGGTTCCGGCGGCGCTCGGTGTAGTGCGAGAGGCGCACCGTGTAGTTTCCCAGGATGGGGATCTTGATGTTCGTGCCTGGGATTTTGACGGGGAGGTTCTTGGTGAGCGCCGCTTTCGTATTCGAAGTCTTCTCATCCTGCATGGACTTCCAGATTAAGTGGACGTCCTCCTTGAATTCCTCGTAGATGCGGATGACGTCGTAGATGCACAGCCACTGGATGCCGAGTTTCTGCGAGAGGGTGGGTTTCACGGCGGCCTCGGTTTCGGTGATATCCGAGAATTCCGCGTCGAGATCCTTGACCTTCTTGTTTGTTTTTGTCACATGGGCCATGAATTCCTTCACCGTCCGCTCGTAGAGCGTGTTGTGGGAGGGGTCGACCTGCTGTCCCGCGCGGGTCTCACTGTGCTCGTAGATGTGGAGGAGCTCATTGTAGTTTTCGCGGTAGCCGTTCTCGCCGCCCAACACTGCGGCCACCTGCTCCTGGTACTTGGGGTAGGCCTCCCCGAATGTGCGGATGTTCGTGATCATCCGGTCGATGGCTTCGAGGTCTTCCTTCGCATCATAGAAGTTTTCTCCTCTCTGCTGGTGCTCCTCTCCGCCTTCACCGCCTTCCGCCATTGCCTGAGCATTCAGGTTGTAGAGCTCCTCGTCCGTGAGCTTCTTCATGCTCTCGGGTTCCTCGGCTGCCGCACGCTGCTGCGGCGGGGTCTGCTCGAGCGCGGTGAGTGCCGCGAAGACTTCATCATCTTGTGTCCTGATTCCTTCCTCCCTGAGTGCATTGCGCACGAGTGCCTCCTCCACGAGATTGTTCCGGTAGCGCCGTTCCACGCGGTGTGCGAGGAGCTCGGGGGACAGAGCCTGTGCCTGTTCCGCGAAATCCCTGCGCGCCTCCTCCCGCGTGATGCCCCATGCTCCGCCACGCGCCTCGAGCGCCTGGAAGGTGGCAGGGGATTGCTGCTGCATCTGCTCCGCCGGCTCGTCGATGAGGGTCGGGAGGAGGGAGGACTGCTCCGCGAAGATCGCGATGATGAAATGCGCCTTCTCATGCGTCACCGTCTTGCGGAAGTCCTCCAGTGTCTCGTCCGGCTGGCGCTGCCGCAGGTGGATTTTCCCCCGGTGGTACACGCCCCGCGTCTTGCCGTAGAGCCGCTCGTGCTCCTCCTTCGGGAGAATTTCGATCACAGCGCTCCCGTGCTCGATGTGTTCATCCTGTGTTTGCTCCTCGAGGTTCCCGAGCGCTTTCTCCGCCGTCCGCATCTGCTCCAGGAGGAAGCCGAGGGGCCGCGTGAGTTCGTGGGCGATTTTCGCGGACATGCGGGGCGTCTGGCTCCGGAGATCGCTCTTCACCGGCTCGGCTTGCGCACGGGCGCGCGCGAGTTTCGCTTGCACCTGCTCCGCGAGGTGGAGTGCCCCGCAGATCGGGTGCACCATCAGGCTCTTCAGTCGCTGCTCTTCTGCCGTGAGATCCTGTTCCTTTCCCTCGATCCAACGGAGCAGCGTCGTATCCGGTTGCCGGAGCTCCGCATCCAGCCTGCCTTCGATCTCCTGTGCTTCGCCCCTCCTCGCCGCGAGATAGTGCTGCCCGCGATCGCAGAGGACGGCGAGCTTCATCTCGAAGTCATCGCGCTCCTGCTCGGTGAGCGAGAACACATAGGCGGGACTCTCCAGGCGTCCCTGCAGCTCCGTGAGCCATCTGCGCGTATCGGGTTCTAGCGTGCTGTCGCCGGAAGCGAGGGCGATCATGGGACGGCACCGTGCGAGCCAGGCCTCTCTCCCCGCACGTTCCTTCTGCTCTCCCGCGGTTCCGTGCTCCTCCCAGCGCTTGCTGAGGAGGCCGGCATCCCTCTGGACGGAGGCGAGCTCGGCGAGCTGCATTTCCATTTCCTCGAGGAAGTTGCCTGTGAGTTCCCGGAAGTCGGGGTGGTCGGGGTTCTGCGGGAGGTCATTCGTGGGGTCATCCGCTCTCTTCAGGAGCTCGAGAGCACGCATGCCCGGATCCGCTGCGGATGCCTGCACGTCATCTTCGAGATCCGCTTCGCGCGTGCGCTTGAGAACATTTTCCGTGCTCTCCTCGATGCGCTGCGCGGTCTCCTGCGCGCCGGTCCGCACTTGAATGTTGACGAGGCGGCAGAGGTCGCGCGCTTGCGTCCGGAGGCGCGTGAGGTATTCCTTCCTGTTGATGTCCCCCTCCTCCGTCGGTGCGAACAGGTCGCGATTCTCCTGCCAGTAGCGCGATCCGTACTCCTGCGTCTTCCGGAGGGCGATGCTTGCACTATTCAGCGTGTCCCGGATCTCCTCCGGCCGGATGTCCGGCTTCACACGTTGGACTGCTTCGATGCCTTCCTGCAGGGAGACTGTTTTCAGCGCGATTTGCGTCGCCTGTCCCATTCCTTCCGCCTCCACGCCCTTTCCCTTTAGGAATTCCCGTGCCGTTTCGATGCGCTCCTGCAGGTTCTCGTATCCTGCGAGGCGGTCCAGTGCGGAATGCGCGAAGGCGGCGGCCACGCGAGGCGAAGCCCGTAGCAATCCCTCGAGGAAGGAGCGCTTCATCTCGCTTGTGAGCACTTGCGAATGTCCCTCATCGAATTTCAGGATGGCGGAGAGCACTTCACGTGGTGTCCCCTCAGGGAGAGGGGAGTCGTGCTCCGCCATAGTCGGGGCGATGCCTGCCTGTTGTGCGATGGCGGAGAGATTCGTCTCGGCTGTCGTTTCCTCGTGCGCGAGGAGCTGGTCGAAGGTCTCGCGACCGGCCTGCGGATCCCGCAGGCTCTCGAACATGTCCTGACTGTCGAGGACGCGGAGAATTTCCGAGATCTTCGCCTGCGTGTCCCGCGTTTCCACTTCCACAAGCTGCGAGTCGTCCAGTGTGCGGACGGGTTCCTGCCCTTCCGGTGTCCTCGCCTGATCCTCGGGCTGTGGTTTGTCATCTTTCTTTCCCGCGAGCATGATTTCCCGCCGCTCCCGGGTGGGAGAGCCGCGGAGAGCAAAGCGCATCAATTCTGCAAAGCTCAGCATGCTAAAGTTTACAAATTCTAATAAT